>JBKEGM010000137.1:0-6728 GCA_046710005.1 Natrialbaceae archaeon | reverse complement strand
CGGCGGCCCGGACGCCGACGCCCTCGGCGTGGAGGCCGACGCTTTCGAGGGTCTCGTCGCCGAACTGCTCGCGGACGCGGTGGGTGGCTCGCCCGGGCGCGAACGCCTCGGCGTCGTGGAGCGTGAGCGCGTCGCCCACGTCACGAAGACGGTCGACAATCGCGTCTTTGTTTCGAATTTCGGGGCCAGGCAGGAGCTCGGCCGGGTCGAACCGGCAGAGTTCCGAGACCGCCTGATCGGCACCCTCGACTGTCGCGACGAGGAACTGCCCGGTGGTCACGTCCGCGAATGCCAGCCCGTAGGCCTCGCCGTCGCGGACGACGGTCGCGAGGTACTGGGCGGCGTCGTCGGCCGTCTCCAGGAGCGTCCCGGGCGTGGCGACGCGGGTGACCTCGCGTTCGTGCCCGCCGTCGGTCTCGTACTGGTCGGCGATGGCCACGCGATAGCCGCGCTCGACCAGTCCTTTGAGGTACGGCGTCAGGTCGTCCACGGGAACGCCCGCCATCGGGTAGGACGACCCGTGGCTCGACTTCTGGGACACCTTCAGGTCCAGTTCGTCGGCCACTGTCTCGGCGTCTTCCCCGAAGAACTCGTAGAAGTCCCCGACCTGCATGGTCAGGAGGTCCGCGTCGGCCCCTTCCTTGAGCGCGAAGAACTCCCCCACGATGCCCGTCGCCTCGGTCATGGGTACACGTCCGCGCGAGGGCGAGTAAAACGCTGTGGGTTCGCGGCCGTCGATGCGCCATCCGTTCGCCGGTGCTTACGCGATCCGGTATCGACACTGCCCCCAGGCCCAGTTGATGCACTCCGAGGACAATCAGGGACAGTCGGACGCGTCGAACGACTGCCGGTCCGATCCCTGACGGACGAGATTCGTTTCCCCAGATTCGACATTTATGAGCGCTCCCTGCCCGCCGTAGTCATGAATCTGGTCGTGACCCCGAATGAACACACAGGCGACGTCATTCGGCACGTCGATCGCCTCCGAGCGCGTAAAGGGGGCCGTGGAGTGCGCATGGGCCAGTTCCCGCCGGCCGAGTCGGTCGCCGTCCAGGGTCTCGACCTGCCACCAGTTCGCGTACTCGGCCTCGCCATCGTCATCGTGATACAGGGTCACGGCGAATTCCACCGTCCCGTTTTGCCGGTCAAACGCCACCTCGACGACGTTTGCCTCCCGCAAATCGAGCTCCTCATCCGTCTCGGTCGTCATCGTTCCCGATGGACTCTCCGTCTCATCCGCCGTCTTGGCCGGGGCCGTCTCGCCGTTGGTTGTGTTCGTGTCGGTCGTCGAATCTTCGACCCTTCCTTCGACGTTGGTGTCCGGTTCGCCGGTCGTGGTCGCCCCCGTTTCGGGTTCCGAGCCGTCGCCGTCACCCTCCAATTCCGCACAGCCCGCAATGCTGGCGACGGTCCCCCCAGCGAGGGAGAGAAACCAGCGACGGTCGATGTGGTTGGCCATGAGTTTTCCATCGGCCACTCGGCAAAAAGCCTTGGCAGCGTTACAGTAAGGCGGTCAGCGCACCGTTCCGGGGGCCAACGGCCACGTCCCGACCGCTCCGCCGACTGTGCAGTTGCCATACACAGTCGCAATGCGGTTATCCGGTGACGACCCCACTCTATGGTATGGATTATCAGACGCGACGGGGATTTCTCGTGACGGCCGGTGCGGTCGGCGTCGCTAGCCTTGCTGGGTGTGTTGGTAATGGTGGGGGCCAGTCTCCCGACGGGTCTGCTGCTGTGGATGTGGCCTCGACCCAGTCGACGGACGATTCGTCGGGATCGCCATCTGATGAGAGCACGAGTGGGACAGCGGGGGCTGACCCCGCGGTCCATCCGCCGGTCGCCGCCGACCGATTGCCCCTCGCCCACGACCTCGGGAAATTCCGGAAGAACGTCGAGTCCGGCGGCCAGCCAAAAGACGGGATCCCGTCCATCGACGATCCGAAATTCGTCAGCCCAGCGAAGGGCGACGAATTCGTCGACCCGGGCGACGTGGTGTTCGGCGTGGCTGGCGATGACGAGGTCAAGGCCTACCCCCAGGCGATTCTGGTCTGGCACGAGGTCGTCAACGACGAACTCGACGGGCAGCCGGTCAGCGTTACGTACTGCCCGTTGACGGGGACTGCGATGGGGTTCGACCGCGGCAACACGGAGTTCGGCGTCTCCGGGAACCTTCTCAACAACAACCTGGTGATGTACGACCGCAATACCGACAGCTGGTGGCCACAGATCCTCGGGACAGCCATCCGTGGCGATTTCGAGGCGCGGTCGCTTCGAGAGTTCCGCGTGGTCTGGACGACCTGGGAGCAGTGGAAGGGACGCTATCCCGACACCGAGATCCTCTCCGAGCGGACGGGCCACGCCCGGAATTACCAGCGCGACCCTTACGGGCGGTACAACCCCAAACGAGGCTATTACAATAGCACGAGGACGCTGTTCTCCACCCTGAACGACGACGATCGGTACAAACCCAAGACGGTCGTCATGGGGGCCCGCGTCCCGACAGGCGCCATCGCTTTTCATAAGGAATCGCTCGCGACGGCGGGCGTCCTCGACGGCGAGATCGACGGCGTCACGCATTCGGCGGTGTACGACGATCGACTCGATACGGCCTACGTCTACCGCAACCCCGAGGGCGTCGCCCTGTCACTCGACGGCGAGACCGCCACCCTCAACGGGGAATCGCATGATCCGGACGCCTTGCCCCTGGACCGCGTCCATGCGTTCGACGCGATGTGGTTCGCCTGGGCCGGCTTCTACCCCGAAACGGTGGTCGTCGAATGAGTGCCGCTGGAACTGCCGACGCCGGGGTCGTGTCGCGGACCGCCGCGGCCCTCGGCGTGGTGGGACGGCGCAACGACGCCCGCCTTGTCCTCGCTGGAACGACGCTGGGCTACCTCCTCGTGTATCTCTATACCGTCGGCGACCTCTCGCTTACCGGGCAAGGTGACGTGTCGATGTTCGTTATCGACGACCTTTCGCGGGCGTTCACGTCGCTGGGGTTCTTCCGGTTCGAGGCGGTCGCCCTGGTCGAAGCGGGGCCGATCACCTACCTGTTCTCGCCGGTAAACGCCTTCATCGCCCTGACGCTGGCCGTCCTCGTGGGCGTCAACCTCGCGCTGACGTACCTCGGATGGGTCCAGCCGCAAGCCTGCGGGCTCGAGGCGTCGAGTGGCGTCTTCGCGGGGATTCCCGCGCTCCTGTCCGGGGCCGCTTGCTGTGGCCCGACGGTCCTGCTGGTCTTCGGGATCCAGGCCAGTGGCGTCCTTATCACCACCTTCCAGTACCTCGTGCCAGTCGCGATCCTCCTGCTGGTCGGCAGTCTGCTGCTGATCGGGCGGCAAGTAGATCCGGCCAGACTGTAGATCGGTGGTGGTTCGACGATCCGGAACCGTCAGTCAGTCAAAGCCCGTCACAGTCCGCGACATCGGTCGCTTCGCAGCGATCGACGCAGTCCTGCCCGACGATCTCGCCCAGCTCTTGGAGGTCGTCGGCCGGGAGTTCGTTAGCGATTCGATATGCCTGGTCGTCGGTCAGCCTGACCCCGGCCTCGTCCTCGAAGAATTGCTGGACGGTACACCGTCGCCAGAGGATCAGACGCGCGAAGCGTTCCCCCTCCGCGGTGAGTTCTGCGCCCCGGTACGGCGTGTGGGTTACCAGTTCCCGGTTATCGAAGGCCTCGATCATTTCCGAGACGCTGGCGCCGCTGACGTCGAGGTATTCGGCGAGGTCCCCATTGGTGATCGGCGGGTCGTCCTGCAGGGAGTGGTAGAGGATCCCACAAAGGTATCGGCCCTCGCCCGGACTAACCTGAATTTCGGGATCGATCGTGGTTGCAGTGGCCATGGTTACATTCCTCGTCGTTTCGGGTTACGGTTCGGGGTCCGATTCTTCCTCGCCCGCCGGTTCTTCTTCCGTTGCCGGTGCTTCTCCCCCCGTCCCGCCGTCCATCTTCCAGTAGACGACCGTCCGCCCGGTCTTCCGGCGCCGGAGCGGGCCGTCGGTCACGAGTTCGTTCAGTTTCCGGCGCGCGCCCTCGGTCGTGATCCCGAGGACGTCGCTCACGTCTGTCGTCGTCACGACCGGTCCCTCGACGGCGTCGAACACCGAGAGCACCTCGTCGACGTCGGCCGTTTCGACGAATTGCCCCTGGTCGTCGCGGCGTCGTTCGCGACGGCGGTCGCCGCGACCGCCCGCTCGCCGACCGCCGCCGCGTTTTCCGCCGTGGCCGCCCTCCTGATGGTGGTCGCCGCCGTGACCACCGTCGTGGTGACAGCCCTCTCGGCCGCCGTCCGGTCTCACTCCTCGACCGTTCCTGTCGTAGTGATTGCCCGTCATCACAACGGGCTACGTGATCGAGAAACAAAGTCCTTTTGCTAGTGCCAAATTGGTACCGTGAAATGGGGGAGTCTACGGATCGGGACCGGAATTGAGGCGGCTGGCACCGAAATAAAGCGGTTTCGCCCAGACTGCCTTCCATATCGAGTTAGACGAGCCGGTTCAACTCCGCCGCGTCGGCGACCGGCAACTCCTCGGGATCACGGCGTCGTTGCCGAGGACCTTGATGTGGGGCAGGGTGTCGCTGGTCGACTCCGAGTCGAACACCAGAGCGTCGCACTCCCTGCATTGCGGTGTATTGATCGAAACAAACAAGACCGGGCTCACGAAACATTTGGCCGAAACAGTGCAGACAGAGACAGTTCAGTCACAGTCAACGTCACAGGAACGGCTCGCACTCGGAATCAGCGTCCTCGGTCTCGTCGCGCTGATCGGGGTGGTCGCGCTCGGCCTCGCTGCCGGACGGACCAAACTCGTCGGCATCGTCGTGTTCGGCTTTTTCGCGATGATGGCCGGTGTCCTTATCAGTCACCTTGGCGAGTTCGCCACGCCGGAGCGACAGGTCTGGGCGTACGGCCTCGCGAGTGGTGCGATGCTTGCCAGCGCTGCAGCTTTGATTGCGCCCAAGGCGATCGCCCAACACCCGGAGTACGGCGGTTTTGCCATCGCCTTCGGCTACCTGACCGGGTACGGGGCTCACGAACTCGGGCACCTGGTTACGCACTACGAACTGCCCATCAACGCTGCTGCGGGCGAACTCACGCTTCACGCCCTGGCGGCCGGGAGCATCATGGGCGTCGCCTACGGTGCGCTCCCGTCGCTCACGCCGCTGTTCGGGTATGGCATCGTGGCCCACAAGTTCCCCGCCGGCTTCACGGGATCGGAAGCGGTCGAGGAATCGGGGCTGCCCGTCGCCCTGATGGTCGTTCCGGCAGCTGCTGTTGCCATCTCGGCGATTCCGCTATCGATCCTCACGCCGGATCTTTCGCCGATCGTCAAGGCGATTTTCTTTGGGGTCTCGGCCGGCGTGTTTGCCCACGTCGGGATCGACATGCTCCCGGAATGCTCTCACGTCGGCTCCCACGGCGACGTGGCCGGCCACGGAGCGATCCAGTGCTCGCGCGATGCTGACCGGATCCGCCAGTACGCCGTCCTCAGCACGTTTGTGGGCGCGGCGGTTATTTTCGGGATTTGGCAGGTCCTGGCCATAGGGTAGGTGGACTGTCGATCCGCTCTTGATAGGGCCGACACCGGGCCCTGACTGGACGATTCACCTTCTCCGGGCTTCCCAAAGCCCGGGTCCAATCAAGGAGATCCGCTGCCCAAAATAATTAAATAATTATCACTTATGGCGTATCAAATAGTTAAATCTCTATTTCCTCGCCGTCCATGATTCGTGTATGGCGGAACTCACCTTTCACGGGGTGGACGTCGGTCGAATCGATCCGGGCGACGACCTGGTCAACCGCATCCTGGATTCGACCGAGGCGTCCTTCCCGCTTCAAGACGGCGACGTTCTGGTCATCACGTCGAAGGTCGTCTCGATGGCGGAAGATCGGGTGATAGACGCCGAAGCGGTGGCGGTGGACACGCAAGCCGAACGGGTCGCGGACGTGACTGGACTCGACCCTCGCGAAGTTGCGGTCATCTACGACGAGGCCGAGGTCCTCGGAGCGATTCCGGTCGCGGAGGTGGGCGAAGACCTCATCCTCGACCATGCCGTCGACGCCGAGGCTGCCGCCGAGGCGATCGAGAAAATGCCGTCGACGCTCATTACTGACCGCAACGGTCGGCTCTGCACGAACGCGGGCGTCGACTGGTCGAACGCTCCCTCGGGCAAGATGACAGTGCTTCCGGCGGACCCGGACGAGAGCGCCCGACGGATTCGAGAGGCGTTGGAAGAACGCAGTGGGGTGGATCTCGCTGTTGTCCTTACGGACACCGAGATCCTGGGGCCGGGGTCCATGGATCTGGCGACAGGGTGCTCCGGTATCGAGGCCATCGACAGCAATTTCGGGCGGGAAGACCTCTACGGCGAGCCCAAAATCGGCGGTCTCGACATGGTGGCCGACGAACTTGCGGCCGGGTCTGCACTGCTGTTCGGGCAAGCTGACGAACGAATCCCGGTCGTCGTCGTTCGCGGTTTGGAGTACGGGGACGGGGAAGGTGTGCCGAACTCTGGGGGACTCATCCGTCGGGGACTCCGGAAGACCATCCAAATGACCGTCCGACTCAAAGCCCGCGAGTGGTTCTAAACGAAAAGCAGCGCGAGTTCCCCGCCCCACCGTGGGCGGGGGTGAAGCGCGTACGCTCGGCTGCGTCCCTGTTTTTAAGTATCGGGACGCCCTACTATGGTATGGAGCCCACGTTTTCGGCCTCGCAAAACCCGC
>JBKEGM010000136.1:0-6757 GCA_046710005.1 Natrialbaceae archaeon | reverse complement strand
GTGCCAGGAGAACAAAAGCGACCTCGAAGAACGGATCGAGACCGCCAACGAACTCGTCGACGCCGAAACCGAGGTCGAGCGCCTGGAAACCAATCGGCAGAACGTCCAGTCGCTCGTCGAGGACCGCGAAACGGCCCTCGAAGCCCGCAAGGAACGGATCGAAGGCCTTCGGGAAGACGCCGACCAACTGGAGGAGGAGGCCGAGGCAAAGCGAGAAAAGGCGGCCGAACACCGTGAGCGAGCCGACGCCAAACGGGAAGCCATCGCCGAGCGAAACGAGCGCCGGAAAACGCTGAAGGAACGCATCGACCGCCTGGAGCGCCTGGAGTCGGTAGTGGAAGAACTCCAGGATCTTCAGGACGAAATCGAGGATCGCCGAGCAAAGCGAGAACAGGCAGCAGTACTGAACGATGAACGCCGCGAACGTCTCGAGGACCTGCGCGATCGGCGCGACGATCTCGAGGAGGCCGTCGACGAGGACCGCGTGGATGAAGCCCGGGGGGACGAACAACGGGCCGCGGACTACCTGGAAAAAGTCGAGGCCAAGCTGGATGAACTGACGGAACGCGAAGCCGACCTTCGCAACCGGATCGGCGGGGTCACAAACGAGATCGAGGAATTGGAGGGGCTGCGCGATCGTCGTCAGGCCCTGGAGACGAGACGGGACCGGCTCGAATCGCTCCACGAGGAAACCGAACGACTCGAAGCATTGTACGGTGATCTCAGGGCGGAACTGCGCCAGCGTAACGTCGAAACACTGGAGCGAATGCTGAACGAGACGTTCGACCTGGTATATCAGAACGATTCGTATTCGCAGATCGAACTCGATGGTGAATACGAACTGACGGTCTACCAAAAGGACGGAGAAACGCTTGACCCGGACCAGTTATCCGGCGGCGAACGGGCCCTCTTCAATCTGAGCCTTCGGTCGGCGATCTACCGGTTACTGGCCGAAGGCATCGACGGTGCCGCGCCGATGCCGCCCCTCATTCTCGACGAACCGACAGTATTCCTCGACTCGGGTCACGTCTCCCGGTTGTTAGATCTGGTGAAACACATGCGCGACGAAGTGGGCGTCGGACAGATCGTGGTCGTCAGTCACGACGAGGAACTCGTCGGCGCTGCTGACGACTTGGTCCGCGTCCGGAAGGACCCCACCTCGAACCGATCGAGCGTCGAACCCGGGGCGGAGCCGCTACTGGCGGACTAGACAGATTCGAGGTCAGTCGCCACCGGAACGAATCACAGCGACCCCATCCCGGGCAAGATCGGTCGCGTCGTAGCCACGTTCCCCCGCAACGCTCACCTCGGTCACGAGACCTGCCGCACGAAACTCACCAAGCAACCCGTGGAGGTCGCTTTCGCAGAAATCATCGACGTCCAGCAACGTCCGGACCGCTAATGGACCGCGATCGACGAGGTCGATCAGCATCCCGAGCGAGCGATCGTCGTGGACCGCCGTGGTGATTCGCCGAACGGGCTTTGAAACGCCTGCAGCTATGGTTTCGAGCGGAGACGCCCCCTCTATCGGTTCAAATCGATCGTTTTCGACCACACACTCGGTCCCCGTTTCGGGATCGCGGACGCGGCTGCCATCGTCAGACCGTTCGAGGAGAACGTACTCCTTGCCGGATTCATCCCTCACGATGCGCATACTCGTGCTTGATCCAAGCAGCGGTTACTCTTTCGGTTCCTGCGTCGCGTCGTCCCCCTGATTGCGGCGACGAAACGCTCGGTAGATGAAATACGCATAGCCAAAGGCGATAACGCCGACGGCAAAAATACCAGTCCCAACCAGTGTTCGGCCTCGGAAGTACACCAGCATTGGCCCGAAACAGACCGCAAAGATAGCGAAATTTACGACGAGGACCGATTTCCAGAACGCGGCAACAACGGTTGTGGACGCTTCGGAAGTGGAGGGCGGAGAGGGAGGTTCGGGGACGGTGGGAAGTTCCGTTTCTGGGTCTGGCCAGCGCTCCTCGGGATCCGTTTCGCTGGTCGTCTTCTTGGGGCCACGACGCTGGTCTGACACGACTCTATACAGGAGGGACGGAAAGAAAAATCAGGCGGAATCCTTGAGCGAAATCGTTTGGGAGGATTCCAGCCACGCAAGAGGGTTCTCGGCGTCATATATTACGACACCCGTCTCTGTCTCATATGCCTCGATCGAGGCAAGTGCATCCGGCTCGTCCGGGGTGCGATCCACGGACCGGTTTTGGCGACCGCCTGCGTGGTCGGACATCGGGGGCACCTCGTTTGATGGTAGGTTGGATCACGGTAAATGTCTTATTGCCGCCAATAGTTTCGTAAAAAACTTGTTGCCCTTGGGGAGATCGTGTCGGACCACTGTCGAATGAATCGGTGGTGAAACACCCCATAAAAGCGATTACAGTGGGTGAAAACGGGGATCAAGCACCAAATCACGGTCATACCCACGGGGCCGCAAGTTTCAACATTGATAACGAAGAACGTACACAGAGAAATGAGTTCTCCGCGATCCGAACGGGAATCGGCCGTGGATCCAATCGAGGCCCTGGCGGTGCTCGGCAGAAAATATAGCCTCGACATACTTTCTGCCGCCGAGTCGGCTCGTTCGGCAAAGGAACTCAGTGAGGCGGTGGAGGTCCCGATAGCGACCTGTTATCGGCGGATCGAGGAGTTGGTCGAGGTCGGACTCCTGAAATCGGAAGGACGACAAATGTCCGACAAAGGCCGACGAACGACCGTCTATCGGCGAACGATAGAAGAACTCGCCATCGATTTGACCACAGAAGACGTCGAACTCGACGCCACGCGCCGGTCCGAGGCGAAGACTCGCCTGCAAGACCAGATGGGTTGACGGGTCAGGTGGCTCCCCTTTGTCGCGCCCGGGCGACAGCGTAGATCCCTCCAAGTACCACGATTCCGCCGATGATCGTTATAGGATCGGGGACTTCCGAGAGCAATAGGAGCGCAAGGACCGTACTTCCGACCGGTTCCCCGAGCAGAGAAACGCTGACCAGGCTCGATTCCAGGTGTTCGAGCGCCCAGTTGATGACGGTATGGCCGAAAATGCCCGGACCGATCGCCATGCCGAAAAAGAGAACCCATTCCCGGGCCGCATAGTCGAAGAGATCCCATCCCTGTACGAGCACGATACCAAGGAGGACCACCGAGCAGGCAGCGTAGACAACCGTCACGTATGGGAACAACGAGATGCGCTGGCGAAGCGATCGACCCGAAAGGACGTATGCGGCGGCCATTACGGCTCCAAAGAGAGCAAGAGCATTGCCCAGGGGCGGGTTCAGAGCCGCCTGTTCGGTGCCCGTCGGTTGACCGAACGACATTACTGCCGCCCCGAGCACTGCAATCATGATGCCGATCACTGTAAGTCGCGTCATGCGTTCGCCAAGCAGGAGGTACGCCCCGATAGCGACGAACAGTGGTTGAGACTGGACCAGGGTAACGCTCGCCGCGACGCTGGTGTAATCGAGGCTAGCGAACCAGGATGCGAAGTGGGCAGCGAGGGCCACGCCCGCCAGTCCGGCGACAGCGAGATCCCGTCGGCCGATACGCCCAAAGTCCTCGCGATTGCGCCGGACGGCCACCGGTGCCACCAGCGCCGTCATGAAAACCACCCGGTAGAGCGCCTTGACCGTGCTCGGGGCATGGCTCCACCGAACGAGGATGGCACTGATCGACACCGCGATGACCGCCACCCCCAGTGCTGCCAGAGGGGAGACGTGCTCTTCTGCCCACCCGGACGGATCCATCGTGGTCAGGCGACGTAACCGAGCGGTTTACCGGTTGTGAAACCGGCGACCGGGACGGAGGCTGTCGCTGTTCATCCGAGGTCACCCGTCACTCCAGCAAGTCCTTCGTCTTACGGTGTCGAAAGCGGAACATCGGCTCGAACCCGATCCACCCCAACGGTCCCACAGCGTCTCCCAGCCCGTCCAGTGGGAGGCGGTACGCCACTTGGTCCCTGATGAGCGTTCCGCCGTCGTCGGCATAGAACGCGTGGGTATGGTGCCACTGCCGGAACGGACCCGATCGCATCTCGTCCTCGAAGACGGCAGCCCCATCGTCCGTCTCCCGGTGGGTGATCACCGAAACCCACGACTGCCGTGGTCCCACGCCGAGGGGACGAACGGAGGTTTCGATTTCGGAGCCTGTCTCGAGGACCGTCGGATCGGCGTCACCATCCGGACCGCGAACCGCCTCGATCCGAAGGTGCATCCATCCGGGTGTGAGCGCTTCCAGTCCGGAAACATGGGCGTGAAAGTCCCAGACGTCCGCCAGCGGGGCGTCAACCCAGGACTGGCGCTGGTAGGTGGGCATGTAGACCCTTTGGATCGGAACGAACAAAACGACGAGGGTGTTCGGGGACGACAGTGCGAACAAACGCGCTATTTCAGGCGTTCCTGCAGGAACGAGGGATGAGCGGCCGTGACGCCGTCGATCGCCAGGATTTTGTCGTTGATCTCGTCACCGAGCGCATCACCGTCTCGGGCGCGCACCTCCGCCATGAGCATGTGATCGCCACTGGAGGTAAAGAGCGCTTCAACCGATTCTAGCGCCTCTAATTCCCGAATCGCCTCGACGTAGCAATCACTTTCCACCTCGAGGCCGACGAGCGCGATCGACTGGCCGGGGAGTTTCTTGGGATCCACGTCGGCCGAATACCCGACGATAACACCCTCCTCCTCGAGTTTCTCGATGTACTTTCTGACAGTGGGTTTCGAGACGTCCGCCCGTTCGGCAATTTCGGCATACGAGGCCTGCGCGTCCTGTTCGAGTACCGACAGGATGCGTTCCTCGGTCGACTGCGCACTCATGCCAGAAACATTTGTGTGCATGCAAAAAGATGTTTTGTTCCCAAAAAGCTTCTACTGGCTGACGAGAAACGATTCTCCCGTTACTTGTGGACGTCGATCAGATCGTAGGACCGCTCCCACTCGTGATCCTCGTCGTGGTACAACTCTGCCGTCGGCGTCTCCGGCATGTCATCGATGGCTCGCTTCTCCTCATGATACGCCGGGCGACTCTTGTCCTTATAGAAACGACCAGTGAGGACTGTGCCCTCATGGAGAGCGCTTTCCGCCTCCTGCATCATTTCCATTGCACTGGCTCGGTCGTTTACGTCGAAGTCGTAGTCCTCCGACTCCTGGACGTCCACGTACGGGACGTACTGCTTGGCGTCCTTGTTCCAGGTCGGACACTGCGTGAGGAAGTCGATGTGGGCGAACCCGTCATGCTGGATCGCTTCCACGAGGATCTCCTTGGCTTGGTTGGGATTGACGGCGGCCGTCCTGGCGATGTATGACGCCCCGGAAGTGAGCGCAAGCGAGAGCGGCCGAATCGGGTCCTTTGCGCTCCCATGAGGTTGGGTTTTGGACTTGTGACCTTTCGGACTTGTCGGGGAAGTCTGCCCCTTGGTGAGTCCGAAAATTTCGTTGTTGAACACGATGTAGGTCATGTCGTGGTTCTCGCGGGCGGTGTGCATGAAGTGGTTCCCGCCGATCCCATACCCGTCGCCGTCGCCACCGGCGGCAATCACTTCAAGGTCCGGATTCGCGAGTTTGGCCGCCCTCGCGATTGGGAGGGTTCGGCCATGGATAGCGTGGAACCCGTAGCTATCGAAGTACGATGAGAGCTTGCCCGAACACCCGATACCGGTAACGAGCAGTGTTTCATCGGGCGAGCGACCAACTTCGGGCATCGCCTGTTTCAATGCTTTCAGAACGCCGAAGTCCCCACAACCGGGACACCACGTCGGTCTCGGTTCGAGCCCCGGTGTGAAGTCCTCGGCCTCCAGTTCCTCTTCCGTGTCGAGGGCGTCGAATGCACTCATGATCAATCACCTGCTGCCGGTTCGATCCGCGTATGCATGGTTGGCGTTTCCGTGCTTTCCTCGAGGCGGGTTTCGAACCCCTCGACGATGTCGCCTGGTTCGAACGGGTTGCCGTTGTACTTGAGAAGGCTGTACAGTTTGTCTCCGAAACGACCGAGTTCCTTCTGAACCACGCCGCGGAACTGCGCTGAGGCGTTCATCTCGACGATGAGTGCCTCTTCGACGCTTTCGATGAATTCAGTCACCTCGCTGACCGGGAATGGCGACATTTCGCTAACGCCGAGCGCCTTGACAGAATGTCCCTGGTCATTGAGTCGTTCGACGGCCTCCGCAACCGTGCCTTCCTGGCTACCCCAGACGATGATGCCGTACTCGGCGTCCTCTGGGCCATAGTAGGTCTGGTGGGAATTGTCGTTCAACTCATCCCGGATCGATTCCAACTTTGTCATCCGTCGGTCCATCTGCTGGACGCGTTCGGACGGCACCTCGGTAATGTGACCGGCCTGATTGTGCTCGTTCCCGGTCGCAAGGAAGTGGCCGGTTTCTTGTCCGGGGATCGATCGTTGACTGACCCCATTCTCCGACTCGAATTGGAACCGATGGAACTTGCCCGAGGCATCGTGGGCGGCCTCGCGGACCTCATCCTGGCTCAACGTGCTGCCCAGGTCCGGTTCCGGCTCCTGGTCGAAGAAGCTCGCTTCAACGGTGCGCATCTCGCCGGTCAACTTCTGGTCAAGGATGACAATAGCCGGCACCTGATAATCGTATGCGAGTTCGAACGCCCGGCGGGTTTGCTCGTAGGCCTCCTTGATCGAGGAAGGGGCGAAAACCACCCGGTTCGAGTCACCCTGGCTGGTGTAGAGGATGTGTTCGAGGTCGGCCTGTTCGGTCTTGGTCGGCAATCCGGTCGACGGACCTGCGCGC
>JBKEGM010000135.1:0-6776 GCA_046710005.1 Natrialbaceae archaeon | reverse complement strand
CCCCTCGTGTGGACTGGTGATCTCTACATCGAGATCATTCGACATGGAAGCTGCCACCTAGAACTGATGCCCTTATCCCCCGGAGGCTCCGTCACCCCTCGCGCTGGTTCGCGCGGGATGCCATCAGGGGAACCCGCTCGAACGGCGAACTCCCACCGAGCAATTGCCACCTGATGTACTCCGGCAGGAGCAACACGAAGAATCCCAACACGAGGAACAGGATCCCCTTCGGGTAACTACCAGCGACGATGGCCCCGATCCCGGGCACCACGAGCGGCCCCGCCATCATGATCCCCATCAGCCACCAGATTTGGTTGAGGATCCCCATTAGGACGACTCCAGGAACCGTTTCGTCTCGCGTTCGAGCCAGCCGATACCGATTCCAGTGGTCGATTCCGGGTGGGAGCCGCAGGTCATAACCGCCCGTTTTCATTCGGAGGATAAATTTCGTTCGAAGTTCGAAGGGTGATTTCAAAACGCAGGGTCGGAATTGCCCAGCCCACAATATGACCCCTACAAAACCTGCCAACCAACCATTAGTTAATCCCGGTGCAATCGAGATGAAGCCCGGCTCAAACCGTGCCACCTGTCGGCACTGGGACTCTCGGCACCCCCACATATCTCATTAAAAAGTCGAACAGTGCTGAGCATCTCGTCTCCGCCTGGCGGATCGCTCGCTCAAGAATGGCTTTCGATTTCGTGTTGAAGCCGCCCCTGAATCAACGACGGCTTGGGTGACCGAACCACAAAGGGCACCTCGTCACGGTTGAAATCCAGATCGTATTGGTCGGCAACGGCGTCGATCCGATCGATCTCGACGTTCAAACGGAGGCGATCCGTCTCAGGTATTGGCGTGAGTAACAGGCGCTCGACCCGGTCCGCATAATCCTGTCCCGGGTCGAATTCGAAGACCTGGACGAATTCGCGGTCGGCCACCCAGTCGACCGCGTGCAGCCAGGATCGCTTGAACTCGAACTCGAGGCGCGAGACGGCCTCGAGCGTGGCCGCCAACAGCGGGTCGGGAACGATTGCCACCTCGATGGAGTCGTGGGGGTCGACCGCCCAGCGGATGTCCGCACCGAGGTCGATCCGCACGCCCACGTTTTCGAACGTGATCGGCGTCCACTGGGGAAAGGTGACCGTGAACGGAATCCGGGCCGTCTCGCTGGCCTCGATGACGAATTCCTCCAAAAGATCGAACCGGTCAACCTCGTACTCGACTTCGTCGCCGCCCGTATCCCTCATGGCAACGATCGAGCAGTGAACCACCTCGATCCGCTGGTCGGACGTGCCACCCGTCACTTCGACCACGGCCTCGACCGCGTCGCCCGGCGAATAGTCCTCGTCCGGGAGTACCGTTTCGAGGGTTGCCGACCCCAGACCGACCCGAGACCGAATCATAACGGTATATACGGCCGAATGGACATAGAGATTCCGCAGAGAGCTACTGGGGCCCCGACAGGTCATCGACATCCTCGAGTCGCAAACACGCAGCCTCCCGACTGCCACCGACCGTCACGGGAGCCGGGTCCCGACGCTCGCACGGGGAGACGAACGACTCCCGGAGACGGTCGGTCGCTGCGTCCTCGTCGCCCCCAACGAGCGCGTCGATCGCGTCCGCGAGGACCGATTCCGCATCCGGATCGGTCACCTCGGCCGGCAGGTCGAACGCTTCTCGGACGCCGGCCCGGAGAGCCTCGTCGTCGGTCGCGCCGACGCGCTCCTCGAGTGCCGACCGGTCGAAGGAATCACGCTCCACCGTCAGGCGGAAATGGTACACTGACCGCCAGGTCTCACGGTCAAGGGCGAGATCCGCAGGCGGGATGACGACGGGACAGCGCGTATGAAACCGGCAGCCAGAGGGTGGGTTGGCGGGATCGGGGACGTCACCAGAAAGCGGTTCCGACGGCACGCCCGTCCTCGCTCCGAGGTCCGGGATCGCTTCCACGAGCGCCCGAGTATAGGGATGTCGAGGATCCTCGAAGACGGCCTCGACCGGCCCACGCTCGACGATCTCACCGAGATACATCACGGCGAGGCGGTCGCAAAACTCTCTGACGACGCTCATGTCGTGGCTGATGAAGAGGATCGACAGGTCGTAGGCGTCCTGCAGTTCCGCCATCAGTTCGAGCACCGACGCCTGAACGCTCACGTCCAGGCCGCTGACGGGTTCGTCGGCGACCAGCAGGTCCGGATCAAGGACGAGCGAACGGGCGAGGGCGATCCGCTGTTTTTGCCCGCCCGAGAACGCATGGGGATAGCGATCCGCGTCTTCGGCCGAGAGGCCGACCCGTTCGAGGAGGTCCTCGACGATGGCCCGTCGACGGTCGGAGTCGCCCATTCCATGAATCAGGAGCGGTTCGCCCACTGCCTCCTCGACGGTCATCCGCGGGTCGAACGTGGCATTGGGGTCCTGGAACACCAACTGGGCGCGTCGGCGGTACCGCTTGAGCTCCTCGCCGTCGGAGCCGGTCACGTCCTGGCCATCGAAGCGGATTTCCCCCTCGGTCGGGTCCTCGAGGCGGAGCGTCGTCGCCGCGACGGTCGATTTGCCACAGCCGGACTCGCCAACCAATCCAAGCGTCTCGCCGGGACGCAGGGCGAAGTCGACGCCGTCGACGGCCCGAACCCGTTCGACTTCGCGACCGAGGAGCCCCTCAGTGACCGGGTAGTGTTTCTTCAATCCCTGCACGGACAGCAGTGGATCCTCGCTCACGGCGCATCACCGTCCCGTCGCCTGTCGGTGGTATTCGATTCGTTCGTTCTGGTCTCAAGATCCCCGGGATCGTGATCTGGGCCGTAGTAGATGCACGCCGCCGATCGGTGCCCGTTCCCCGAGGGTGCTGCAGAGCGGGATCCGGAAACCTCGTGTTCAGGGGGGACCGCTTCGCGACACTCGTCGATTGCGTGGGGACACCGCGGGTGGAAGCGACACCCCTCCGGCCGGTCGACAGGGTCGGGAAACGAGCCCTGGAGGGATTCCATCGACTCGCCCCGGCCCGGCAGGCTTGCGAGCAACGCCCTGGTGTAGGGATGGGCAGGGTCTTCGAGGACGGCCCCGGTGGGGCCGCGTTCCATAACCCGCCCAGCATAAACCACGACGACGCGGTCGGCCACCGCCGAGACGACGCCCAGGTCGTGAGTGACGAACAGCACCGACAGGTCGCGTTCGGCCTGCAAGTCGGCCAAGAGGCGGAGAATCTGGGCCTGGGTAACGACGTCCAGCGCGGTGGTCGGTTCGTCGGCGATTAGGAGGTCGGGATCGGCAGCCAGCGCTGTAGCGATGACCACCCGCTGTTTCACGCCGCCGGAGAGTTCGTGCGGATATTTGCCGGCAGCGGTCGCCGGGCGCGGGAGATCGACTTGGTCGAGCAGTTCGACTGCACGTTCGTGAGCGTCGTCGGCATCCTCGTGGAGTTCGATGGTTTCGGCGACCTGGTCGCCGACCGTATAGGCGGGGTCGAGTGCGTTCTGCGGGTTCTGAAAAACGTGGCCGATTCGGTTGCCCCTGATCGACCGGAGTTCCCCCCCGTCGATCGTTGTGAGGTCCAGACCACCGAAGCGAACCGACCCATCGACGACGCGACCAGGCGGCGACGGAATGAGTCGGGTCAGGGTCTCGCCCGCGACCGTCTTGCCCGAGCCACTCTCACCGACCAGACAAACCGTTTCGCTGGGGTAAACCTCGAACGAGACCGATTCGACCGCCTTGATCGTTCCCCCCGGCGTGTCGAAGTGGACTGTGAGGTCCTCCACCGAGAGGAGTGGGTCCCGGCTCATGGGACCCCTCGCGGATCGAAGACATCCCTGAGAGTGTCGCCGAAGACGCTCACAGCGACGACGGTGAACACGAGTGCGAGCCCCGGACCGGCGACAACCCACCAGTTGACGGGGAACCAATGGCCCATCCCGGTGGCGGCGATCTCGCCCCAGGAGCGCACCATGACGTCGCTCAATTCGAGGTACGCGATGGCAGCCTCGACGAGTATCAGCGTGGCGATCTGGCGGGTGGTCGCCACGGCGACGCCGCCGGAGACGTTCGGCAAGACGTGATGTCGCAGCACGTGGAGGCGTCCGGCGCCCGCACTCCGCGCGGCGCGGACGTATCCCGCCTCCCGGATCGCCTTCACTTCGCTCCGAACGACGTGGGCGATCCCACCCCAGTTGAGGAAGCCGAACACGACCACGAGGACCAGCAGGCTGGGTTTCGCGAGGAAGGCGAAGATGACGTACACCAGAAAGGCGGGGACGGTCCGCTGGAGGTCGACGTAGCCGGTCAGGATCGCGTCCACCCGGCCACCGACGAACCCCGCGACGGTCCCGACCGCGGTGGCGATCGAGACGAGGATCGTCGCGGTCACGAGCGAGAGCGTCACCGCGACGCGCATCCCCGAGATGATCAACGCTCCGACGTCCTCGCCGTACACGTTGGTTCCGAAGGGATACAGGAGCGTCCCCTGACAACGCCCGTCGACAACGGCGCCCACGCACTTGCTGGTGAGCAGCGTGTCCGACGACAGGAACGCCGGGGGTTGATAGGGGATCGAGACGTGCTTCACTGGTTGGCCAAGGAGGACCGACCCGACGGTCCCACCTACGAAGACAACGAGGAGCCAACCGACGCTGGCGGCGACAGCGGGTTGACTCCGTATTTGGGCCCACAGTCGGCGTCGTGTGCGGTGGTTGGTCGCCAGCGGAAGGAGGGCATAGGCGCCGAAGAGCACCAGCGATACCAGGAGCAGCCAGTCGATGATAGGGGCTTTCCAGGTTCCGAAAAATGGCTCCGTATTTGATACCTGGAGGTAATCGTATGCAAACATCACCCCGAGGGGAACCAGTCCCGCGAGGGCGACCCACGTCGAGAGCGAAAGAATCCAGGGTCTGTCCGTCTGGCGCTCCCAATCAACACGCCTGAAGAGGGGCTGGTCGGAGGGCTCGGTGGTACCGGTCATACATGTGACACGGGAACCGTGGTCCAGATCACGGTATGTGAAAACGCAGTATAAATATTTATATCGAGTCACGAGAAGCGTTCCACAGTGATGGTCCTCGCTTCCGTCACTGTCCGCCCTCACCTGTCGGCCATCGCTGGGTCGGCTGGCGACGGACCGATGGAGGGAATCGACCGATGAGTCGCGGCTGGTGGCTGGCCAAGCGACTTGCCCTCGCTATCATCGTCGTTTATCTCATCATGACCGCGGTGTTCGCGTTCGTCGCGCTGACGGAGGACCCGACGATCCAAATGGTCAAGCGGGCCGCGGTCGGCAACGACATAACCGGCGAGGAACTCGATGCGCTGCTCGAGTCCTATCGGGAGTCCCGGAACCTCGACGACCCGATCCACGAACGCTACATGAACTGGCTGATCAACGTGGCCACGCTGGACTGGGGTCGCTCCTTCAGCACCGGCCAGCCGGTCGCGTCGATGGTGGGCCGTGGGCTCCTCTTTACCGCTGCGTACCTTTTGCCAGCGCTGCTGCTGGCGGTGGCGGGCGGCATCGCGATCGGCATGTACAGCGCAACCCACGACGGATCGATCGGGGGCAAGATCGGCGTCAGCGTCTCCTATTTCGGGTTCGGCATCCCGAACTTCCTGCTTGCGTGGCTATTGATGTGGCTGGTCGCGGTCGAGTTGCATCTCTTCGGTCGTGGCCTGTCGGATATCGCCGGCGTCTGGTCGTGGCGCACGGCCGGGAACATGGGCCTGGCCGCCATCGTCGCCGGATCGAGTATCCTTGCCGGGCAGATCCGGTACGCCCGGGCGGAGTCGCTGGAACACCTCGGCGAGGAGTTCATCAAACTCCTGCGGGCGAAAGGGGCCGGGGCGTGGACGGTGACCCGGCACGTCCTCCGCAACGCAGCTGGTCCCATCGTCTCGACCGCCTTCACGGAACTCATCGACGTGATGCTGCTGGCCATTATCGTTATCGAGTTGATCTTCGATATTCCGGGGATCGGCCACCTGATCTACCAGGGTGTGTTCCAGCGCGATCTCCCGCTGTTGGTCGGTGCGTCGATGACCCTGGCGTTCCTGACCGTCGGGGGAACACTCTTTCAGGACGTCCTCCAGGCCAGCCTCGACCCCCGAGTCTCTCACGATGACTGACCGCGCGGGCGAGGCGATCGACGATTCGGTTACTCCTTGTCGTCGATCCGCCCGTGCCGTTCGTCGATCTCGTCGAGGAGATCCAGCGTTTTCCGGACCGACGCGCGGATGGCCTCGCTCCGATTGACGAACTTTCCGTCCTCGCCGACGTGGCGATCGAGGTCGTCGAGGAGTTCCGCGGGGACCTCGACGCTTATCTTTGGCATAGCAGGAGCATGCGGTGGCGGCGTGCTATAGTTTGGGTTGGAACGGCCGGGAATCGAGATCGAGAAGAGGCAACCGCCCGAGAAACCCGGAGCGGCGTGGCGCTCGGGAGAATGTGAGGGGTATATTATATCACGGTAGGAATACCGCGTCCGAACCGGGAGAGATTCTACTGAAATCACAGGGAGGAACGGCAGAAAAAATCTTCAGTATGGCCGCTTACAGAACTATCATTCAGCGAATGTTTATAGTCTCGGCGACGAATGGAGTATATAGGTGAAAACGACGATGACGCCCAAAACCGAAGCCCAGATGCACCGACGTTCGACTGCCCTCCGGTTCGGCAACCCGATGTCGACCGGCACGACCCTGGCCACGTTCGTCGCCGCCACGTTCCTGTCCGTCGGCACGCTGCTCGCCGTCGCCGGGACGATGTTCGTCCTGGCCGAGCTGACTGCCGAAACGG
>JBKEGM010000134.1:0-6806 GCA_046710005.1 Natrialbaceae archaeon | reverse complement strand
CCATGACTCACCTCGGTGAGTTCCTGTAGTTCGTCGGCCCCGGTCGCCGTTTCACCCGCTGGACCGTGGTCCTCCCCCACCGTTTCGCCCGCTCGACCACCACCTGCATCGTCCGCCGTCGCGGTCGCTCGACCATCGCTATCATCGGCTGTCATCCCGGTCGCTCGAGCGTCGGGGGGACCGTCCGTCTCCGGGTTGGAGGCGTTTCCAGTCATGCGACGTCCTCGATTCCTCGGGGCTACAGACCCGCTCCGCGGTCTGTCATTCGAACCGAAACAATTGCCGTCATAAACGGTGACGGAGCCGGTAGCCCGCTACGGGTTTCGATCAGCCGTGTAAACGGTTCACACCCCGGAACCAAGCCAAAAGAGACTTATTCGCCGATAATTAGATGTCATTACGACATGGACGTCTTCCCAGACTACCTCGACGTCGATTACGAAGACGGCGACGGTGAAGAGCCCGACGACTACCCCACCCTGCAGGACAAAGTACAGAAGGCGGTCGAAGTCACGAGGACCGCTCTTGAGCAGTACAAGAACCCCGCGGTCATGTGGACCGGCGGGAAGGACTCGACGCTGACGCTGTACTTCATCAACGAGGTCGCCGAGGAGTACGGCTACGACAAGCCCACGGCCGTGTTCATCGACCACTTCCAGCACTTCGACGCCATCCACGACTTCGTCGACCATTGGGCCGAAACGTGGGACATCGACGTGGTCTATGCTCGCAATGACGACGTCGGCAATCTCGCCGACGAACCGGGCGAGGAAATCAGCGTCGACGACCTCGACGAGCGCAACCAGGCGGAGGTTCGCGACAAACTCGAATACGAGGACAATACCTTCCCCTTCCTGCTCGACACCTACGTTGGCAACCACCTCCTGAAGACCGTTGCACTCAACGACGCCATCACCGAGTACGACATCGACGGCATCATTTCCGGCGTCCGCTGGGACGAGCAGGAGGCCCGTGCCGACGAGACGTTCTTCTCGCCGCGCCACGACGTCGAGAAGTACCCACCCCACGACCGCGTTCAGCCCATCGTCCAGTTCTCGGAGCGCGACGTCTGGGACGCATTTTGGCACTACGTCGTCCCCGACTCCGTCGAGGACTTCCCAGACGAGGGCTACGTCCCCGAGGGCAAGGAGGACCTACCTAACGGCCTCGAACACACCGACATCCCGGTCTCGCCCAAGTACTGGGAGGGCTTCCGCTCGCTCGGGAGCCAGGTCTCGACCGAGAAATCCGACGAGGACCCCGCGTGGCTGCAGGACCTCGAGGGGACCGTCGAACGCGCCGGCCGCGCGCAGGACAAGGAGGATCTGATGGACCGCCTCCGCGACCTGGGCTACATGTAACAACGACCGTTTTACTCGTCGGGTTCGGGGCACGCCGCGAACCGCTCCTCGCAAAACCGTCGATGAAAATCCGCCTGGACGCTCGCTCCGCTCGCGTCCGGTGAACCGCCGCGCCGACGGCACGGCGGATGCCGCATTGCTTCGCAGCCCATCTATTCAGCAATTTTTTCAGGAGTATCCTGAGCGGCCCGACGAACAACAATGACGCCCGGAACGCCGAGCACGACGGTGAGCGCGAAGGCCATGCCGGTCCACAGGAGCACCGGGAACGAGAGCAGGCCCATTGGACCAGTAAGCGCGAGGAGGAGCCCCAGTCCGACCAGTCCGCCGAGAACGGTCGGTACTTCTCCCCCTCGCCCGTACCACCCTGCGGCGACCAGACATATCCCGTAGAGTAACAGCGCAGCGTTGACGAACCGGAGGAAAATCGAGAATTCGGTGGTCTGTGCAGCGTTCGTATATAGATAGAGTGGGTTGAGAACGAACACGACGCCGAAGGCGAACGCCAGAGCAGCCAACACCCGGCCGGTACGGTTCGAGGCGGTCGGAACCGTTGGGGACAGATTGTTCATATGGAACACACGTCGTACCCGAGCATCAACTTAGCCACACAATTGCGAACACGTCGCACAGTCGGTCCGGAACGCAGTCGTCCCGGGCCACGCCATCAGCGGGTCGGACGAATAGTTTCCGCGAGCGTGACCAGGATCCCGAGGAACCAGCCGACGGGAACGGAGATACCGACCCACATCCCGACGTAGGCAATCCCCGTGAGCTCGTATTGGTCCCGGAGGAACTCATTGATATCTCTGAAGGTAAATACGTTGTCCAGAATCCACTCCGCAAGCGTCTCACTCCCGGGGAACACGACAGTGGCGAGCGTCGCCGAGTATAACGCCGCGACCACCGGCGGCAAGAATATCGCGGTCACGCCCAAGGGATAGGCCACGAAGACCGTCGTTTTCCGACCGGCCACCTGGCTCGTGACAAACGCAAGGACAGCAGCCACGGTCGCGACGATCCCGGCCGCCCCGACCGCAATAAACCCCTCGGTGGTGAATCGTAGGTGAGCCACGGCCGTCAACGCGCCCCAAACCAGAACGGCAAATACGAGCACGCCGACCGAACCGAGGCGGAGGGCGGTCCCCTCGATCCGCTGGGTCTGGAACCGGAAGAAATACCCCAGCAGCGTCAGTGGATAGCCAATCGCGACGACGAGCGTCCCGATCACGCTCCAGAGACGATACTTGACCCACCCGCCTTGCGTCGTCGGTTTCCATTTACCGAGGACGGTGTCGTCCCCGTCCAACTGTCGCGGGAACAAAAGCTCCATCCACGTTTCGTGAAATCGTTTCAGGTCGATTCTGATGGCCCGGACCAACCCCATACCATCGGCATCGAAGTCTCGGCGTTTGAACGTTCCGACCTCGCCTTACCAGGGGGCGAAGTTCGGGTCGACGCGACGATCCCGACGGTCGATCGCGTCGATTCGGTCGACATCCTCGGGATCGAGTGCCAGCTCGATCGACGCCCAGTTGTCGCGGACGTGGTCCGCACTTGTCGCTTTCGGGATTGCTGTCACGCCCTTCTCCCGGAGCCACGCCAGGCTGACTTGTGCTTCACTGACACCGTGTTTCTCGGCAATGTCGCCAATCGTCGGATCGCCGAAGACCTCGCCGCGCGCGAGCGGCGAGTACGCGACGACCTCAACGTCCTGATCCGCGCAGTGCTCGCGCAATTCGGACTGTGGCAATAACGGGTGAAGTTCCACCTGGTTCGCGAACAGCGAGGCGTCGAGAACGTCGATCGCCTCGTCGATCTGCGCCGGTTCGAAATTGCTCACACCCACACGGTCGATCTTGCCGGCCTCGTAGAGTTCGTCGAAGCCAGACAGCGTCGCCTCGGGATCATAGGCCCGGGCGGGCCAATGGACGTACAGCAGGTCGACCGAATCGACGCCGAGGCGGTCCAGGCTCTCCGCTGCGGTCTCGAGCACGTCGTCGTCCGCAAGGTTGTCGATCCAGACCTTCGTGGCGAGGAAGACCTCGTCCCGGTCAACGTCGGCGCGTTCGATCCCGCGGCCAACGGCTTCCTCGTTGCCGTAGGCCTGCGCGGTGTCGATGTGGCGATAGCCGGTCTCCAGAGCGGTCTCGACGCTCTTCGCACACTGCTCCGGATCCTCGTTCTGCCAGGTACCTAGCCCCAGGGCCGGCATGCCGTTTCGGCGCGGAACGTCGTCGGGAGTCGGGAGATCGCTCATGTCCGGGGAATCGTTCCTCCCGGGAAAAGGGGTTCTGAAAGCGGCCAGCGTTGGGGGAGAGGGACGAAACGATTCCCGACGGGAGCCTCAGTACTTCGCTTCAGCCCCGGTGATCTCGTACACGTCCTGAACGATCGCGTCCCGGTTCGCCCGCCAGTCCTCGAAGCCGGCAGGTGACGTCGGATAGTCGTCGTAGACGGCCTTCAGTTCCTCGGCCTTCCGGTGGACACGAAACAGTTGGGAGAGCAATCCCCAATGGCCGATCGTCTTCAGCATCGTCTCTATCTTCAGGCGAAGGCCCATGTCAGCGGTCCCACGCTTTCCGATTGCGTCGACGAGTTGTTGCCCCGGCATCGCCGCGACGACCGCTGCGAGTTCGTCGACGTGGTGGGCGGTCCCGAAAATATTGTAGAGGTCCATCGCCGCGAAGCGCTTGCCAAAGTCCGTCAAAACGCGGCGGTTGTACCCCCAGAGCGCGCGCTCGTCGACCACACCATCGGAAACCGCCTCGACCGCGACCTCGGCGGCCCAGGTTCCGGCCTTGGCAGCACCTGGAATCCCACCGCCAGTCGTCGGGTTGACGTGGCCTGCCGAATCACCGGCCGCGATGTAGCCCGGCGCGACGGCAGAATCGTAGGGGCGACGGGTCGGAAGCGCCGCACCGAGTTTGTCCTCCACCGTCACCCCGGTGAATTCATCACGGTTGCGGAGATCTCGCCGGAGAACCTCGACGAGTTCGATCGGGTCCTCGGTCATCTGGAATCCGATACCCACGTTGATCTCGGTCGGCGTCCGCGGGAAGTACCAGAGATACCCCAGTTTGTCGGTCGGCTTGAACACGATCGCGTCGTCCCACGAAACGGGCTCCTCGAGGGAAACGATCTCGCGATAGGCCGAACAGAACTGACGGTAGGAAACGTTCGTATCGAAGGTTCTTTCCGAGAGGTCAGCCTGATCCTGAAGGATAGAAAGCGCTCCCGCCGCGTCGATCACTACCCTGGCCCCGACGGTGCTCCGTTCCCCGTTCCGGGCCGTTCGGACACCCGTCACCCGTCCGCTCTCGGTCTGGAGCACGTCCGTCACAACCGTATCGTACCGGATGTCGGCCCCCACCCTATCGACCTCTTCCAGCAGCACGTCGCCATATCGTCGCCTATCGAGAACCGTCCCAGTTTTGTCACTGAAGGTCACCTCCAGGTCGTCACCGGAGATGGGATTCTCGAAGATCGCCCGTTGGACGTTCTGGTTCGAAAACGCCTCTGCCCGGAGGTACTCCCGGTCGATCACGTCCGGAAACGCGTCGGCTCCCTTGATGGCGTCACCACAGGCGACGTGACCAGCCTCCGTTTCGGATTTTCGCTCAAGGAGCACAACGTCCAGCCCCGCCTGCCTGGCCGTGGCAGCGGCGAAACAGCCGGCCGTCCCGCCGCCAACGACGGCGACGTCATACGTGTCCGACGCCATTCCTGTTCGTTCGATCGATCGACTGCCATAAAAATGGGTCGGGACCAGGACGGTCACCGCACTAGGTCCGGCCGACCTGCAGTGCAGACCCTTCGGATACGGTCGTCCGGTCCGCTCGGAACGCCGCCACGTCGACGGCCAGGAGCGTAAGCGCAGCGACATTCAGCGAGAGGTCGATCACCGCGAGGACGCTCCCGTCAATTAGCGAATAGAGGTTCAACAGTGCAAAAAGTCCGAAGAGAACCATTCCAACCCCTCGCGCCCACGATTTGACCCAATATAGCCCCCCGGCGACGACGAGCAACCCGAACCCGATGAGGAGAGAGAGCGCACCGAAAACAATGGCGAAAAAAATACACGATTCGGCCGGTCCAGGCCGAGTACCGACCATTGTCACTCCAAACGCGCTGAGGAGCGAAAGCACACCCCCGATCGCCGCCCACCCTGCAGCGAACGATACCCCGAACGGTCGTGTTCTCTGACCCATACTATTTTATATTAATTTCTATATTGGAAAATTTTTCGGTTGTGACCGCTGTCGATCCTTACGATCAGAATCAGTTCCGTTCGAACCGTCGAACCGTCTCGGCTATCAGGTCGACGCCGATCACGAGACTCCGTTCATCGAGGTCGAAGTATGCTGTGTGGTGGCCTCCAGGATGATCCGTGCCGACGGCAACGTACGAAGCTACGCCACCGCTGTCCTGCACTTCTTGCATGAGATACGTGGCGTCCTCGCTGCCCCCGAGTTCGTCACGGTCGAGAATGGACTCGATCACGTCGGTCTCCCCAGCGACCTCGGCGACGAGATCGCGAAGG
Organism: Natrialbaceae archaeon; assembly: GCA_046710005.1. Taxonomy (GTDB): domain Archaea; phylum Halobacteriota; class Halobacteria; order Halobacteriales; family Natrialbaceae; genus DATFIX01. The sequence goes on along the minus strand of JBKEGM010000134.1, from coordinate 902 downwards.
TCGTCGTCGCTCGTCGCACTCGGGGCCTCGCCACCGGGGGCAAACGAAACCTCGCAGTCGTGCATGCCGGCCGCGTTCTCGACGATTCGGCTGGCGTGCTCGAACATATAGTCCTTCAATTCCGTCGTCTCGCCACGCACCTCGCCAACTAGGTGGGCCTCCGCCGCGACGATGTTCGAGGCGGTCCCGCCGGCGATTTGGCCAACGTTGACCCGGGACGGCCCGTCGTCGTGGCGGGGGATCGCGTACAGGTTCTGGGTCGCCGTCGCCAGCGCCAGGATCGCGTTGCGCCCCTCTTCGGGGTGGCCGCCTGCGTGGGCCGATTCGCCGCTGAAGGTCGCCTCGAGATGCTTGACCGCCAGGAAGCCGTCCACCCCGGCGACGACCTCGCCGGTCGGATGATCGAGACCGAGATGGAGCGCCAAGAGTGCGTCGACGTCGTCGAGGTGGCCGCTTTTTGCCATCGCCTCGCCGCCCCCGATGAGTTCTTCGGCCGGTTGAAAGAACACCTTCAGCGTCCCGTCGAAGTCGCTCTCCGCAATGGCTTCAAGGACGCCGATTCCGATAGAGGCATGGCCGTCGTGCCCACAGGCGTGCATCGCGCCCTCGTTCTCCGACCGAAACCCCTCCCGGGCAGGCTGGTGACCCTCGTCGTCGGCCTCCGCCTGCGGAAGTGCGTCGATATCGACTCTGAGTGCGATCGTTGGACCGTCACCCCGATGCAACTCCGCGACGACCCCTGTGTGGCCGCCCGCCGTTGCTTCGAGGACGTCCTCACGGGCCCCGGCTTCGCGAGCGCGTTGGTGCCAGCGCTCGAGTTCCTCCGCCTCCGGAACGCCGGTTCGGTGCTCGGAAACGAGGGCATGCCTGCCCACGTGCAGCGAGTCGACACCGATGCGCTC
>JBKEGM010000133.1:0-6808 GCA_046710005.1 Natrialbaceae archaeon | reverse complement strand
ACGTCCCGAAGGATCTCGTTCGTGTGGTTGAGCACCTCGAGTCGCTCGTTCTGGCGCTGGATTCGTTCTTCGCGGGCCTTTCGATCGGTGACGTCCGTGTCGACGGCCACGAAGCGCTCGATCTCGTCATGGTCGTCGGTGATGGGGGCGATCGTCATGTCGACCCAGCACTCGCTGCCATCCTTGCGCTCGTTGACGATTTCGCCGTCCCAGACCTGTCCGTCCAGGATCGTCTCCCACATTTCCGCGTAGAAGGTGTCGTCGTGCTCGTCGGACCGCCAGATTCGTGGGTTCTCGCCGATGATCGCCTCGTGGTCGTACCCGGTCAGCGGTTCAATCGCCGGGTTGGCGTACTCGATCGTCCCCTCGCGGTCCGTGATGAAGATGCCATGCCCGGCATGTTCGACGGCCTTGCGGAACCCGCGCAAGGTCTCGTTTTTCTCGCGGATCGTCTCTTTGACGTCCTCTTCGTGGGCCACGTACTGCGAGAGGTAGTAGACCGTGAGGACGGCCAGAACGCTCACCACGAGCCCCGGCAACTCGTCGAGTTGGGGGCCGACTGTCGCCGACAGTTCCTTGAGTGTCAGTATCTGCCGGAGCGCCATCAGCGAGAGCATGAACGTGAAGAAGGCGAACCGGCCGTCACGGGCACGATACAGCAGGACGACGGAATACCCGACGCCGAACAGGCGCAGAAGGATCGACGCGACGAGGATCGGATCACCGAGCGGGGTCGCCGCGAGCGGGACGGGGTCGATCATGATGCGATACCACCGCCAGTGGGGCACGGTGTGCTGAGCATGGTCTGGTGGAGAACCACGTGAATGTTCGCTAATGATTAGGGAGGGGATCGGATATACTCCCGGTCCGTTCCCGTTCCGTGGAAATTTCGGTCGAGAGCGGTCGAACGACCGCCGAGGCCACGTTTTTGGAATTCTCGGGCGCGGTGAGCCGTTCGAGGGAGAATCGCCTCGATTGTGGCAGGCCAATACCTATTGGTGAGTCCTTCACCCTTCGATTCTCCATCGCGGCCCATGCCCAGCCATATTGGCCCGTGCCTTTGAACCGGAAAATCGGGGATTTTCATACCCAGCATTATTGGTAGGATCTTCTCCCGTTGGGACAACGTAGGATTACGTGTATGACACATTGGAGCAAACCGAGCGGACGTCCCCCGTCGAACGGCCCGCTGGACGGTGAGAGGGATGGCTAGCGATCCGACTCCCCGCGTCCCCGACGTCGGAGGCGGCGAGGAGGTTGCCGATTCGGCGAGACCGGAATCACACTCCAAATCGACACCGGATTCGGAATTGACGGCCAAACCGGAGACGAAAGGTCGGGTCTCCGGGCCGACCCCCCACGTCCCCGACGTGGGCGCGCTGGACGAGATGGCCGAAACGGAGGTCCCGGATCCGACGGCGGAGTTGGCAAAGACCGATCACGACACCGAACTCGGCCTGCGAATGGCCGAGGACGCCAACCGCGTCTCGCGCGGCGAACTCACGAGCGAGGCGTTCTGGGCGCGACACGACGAGGCCGCCGCCGAGGAGTTCGGCGAGGGCTATCGCGAGACGCCCAACCCGGCCGTCGATCGGATGGACGACGGCCAGACGATCCACGAGGCGGCCGCCGGCCAACTGTCCTGTTCGGTCCAGGATCTGGACGAGATCGATCCGGCAGCGAAGACGGACGTCGCAGATGGCGAGGCGGACGTGAAGATGGGCATGGTCATCGACCTGCAGAACTGTGTCGGCTGTGACTCCTGTACGGTCGCCTGCAAGGCGGAGAACCGGACGCCGCCTGGCGTCTCGTACAACGTCGTCATCGAGGAGGAGCACGGCGAGTTCCCCGAGACAAGCCGGACGAACCTGCCACGACCCTGCATGCAGTGTGAAAACCCACCGTGCGTGCAGGTGTGCCCGGTGAGTGCGACCTACAAGATGGAAAACGGCGTCGTGAACGTCGATTACGACCGCTGTATCGGCTGTCGATACTGCAGCGTCGCCTGTCCGTACGGGGCCCGGTACTTCGACTTCGGCGAGGACTACGACGACGAGGTCATGGGCGCCGGCGAGGTGACGAGTCCGGAATACGGGATGGATCGCGGCAAGCGTGGCGAGAAGTCCTCGCCGGTCGGTAACATCCGGAAGTGTAACTTCTGTCACCACCGCACCGAGCGCGGCGAGGAACCGGCCTGCGTCGAGACCTGCATCGGCGACGCCCGCAACTTCGGCAACCTGGCGGACCCCGACAGCGAAGTCACCCGAATGGTGAACTCGGAGCGGGCGGTCCAGCTCAAGTCCGATGAAGGGACCGATCCCAACGTGTACTACCTTCGATAACAATGGCAACCGTAAGCGAACGTCTCGGGTACGATCCGGGATTCGACGACGATCGACTCCGCCTCGCCTGGTACGCTGTTCTAGGCGTCCTGCTACTGGTGGGCGCGTCCGCGACCTGGTCGCGAATCGACCAGGGGATGGCGAGCACAAACCTCTCAAGCATCACCCCGTGGGGCGCGTGGGTGGCCTTTTACATCTACTTCGTCGGCCTGTCGGCCGGTGCGTTTCTGGTCAGCACCCTCTCGAACGTCTTCAACATGGAGGGCATGGAGGCCATTGACCGAGACGCCCTGTTCGCGGCGATCATCAGCATGGTCGTCGCCATGCTGTTCGTCTGGATCGACCTGGGGCGGATGGACCGCTTTTACCACCCGTTCCTGTGGCGCCAGTTCACCTCGCCGCTGTCCTGGGAGGTTCACGCCTACGTGGCGTACATCCTCCTGTTGATGGGCGAACTGTACTTCGCGATCCGGGGCGACCTGGTCCGGGTGGCCGAGGCGGTCGATAGTTGGCGGGGCACACTGGCCGGCCTCCTGACGCTTGGCCGGACCTCGATGGCCGAAGGCGCGCTCGAAACCGACGAGAAGTGGCTCACCCGCTTGGGCATCCTCGGCATTCCCCTCGCCATCTTCTTCGTCCACGGTGGCACGGGCGTGCTGTTCGCGGTCTCCAAGTCGCGACCCTACTGGAATAGCGGCCTGTTCCCGGTGATTTTCGTGATTTCGGCGGTCGTCAGCGGGATGGCGCTGGTCATGGCGTTGTTCGTCCTCCGCCGGAAGCTGTTCACCACTGAACCGATCGACCGCGACCTGCTTGACCGCCTGGCGAAACTGCTCGCGGCGTTCATCATAGTCGACGCCGCCTTCACTGGGATCGACCTGCTGATCGCCGTTTCGAGCCTCGAACTCGAGACGTGGGTCACGATCATGACCGGGCGGATGGCCTGGTCGTTCTGGTTCGTGATGGTCGGGATGGGGTGGCTGTTGCCCCTGGTCCTGCTCAGTCGCGAATCGCTTCGCCGGACGCCCTGGGTAATGGTCCTGGCCGGACTGTCGGTCGTCGTCGGCATCGTCGGCGTCCGGTTCAACATCGTCGTGCCGCCCCTGGTGGTCCCGGTCATGGAGGGACTGCCGATCGGTAACTACTGGCCGTCGCTGGTCGAGTGGGGGACCAGCGCCGGCATCATCGCCGTGGGCCTGCTGATCTACACGGTCGGCGCCGAGTTCCTGCCGCTCACCCCGCTGGAGGAAGACTCATGAGTTCCACTGACGACCGCATCGACCCTGAGACGGACAATGAAACGGACGGTCAAATGGACGCCGACCCCGACGACGGGGGCGACACCGAGGTCTCCCGCCGTGAATTCGCGAAAGCCGTCGGTGGCCTCGCCGCGGTTTCGGGCGGTATCGGGACCGCCTCGTCGGGGATCGACCTGTCGGGGCTGTGGACGGACTCGAAGGAGCACTACGTCGGCGATGATTACGGCGACTACGGCGCCGAGGACGTCATGCACACGACCTGTGGACAGTGCAACACGTTCTGCCCGATCAAGGTCCGGATTGCCGACGAGAGCGGGAGCGGAAACTACAGCGCCCTCGTGCGAAAAATCGCCGGCAACCCCTATTCGTTCTTGAACACCCAGCCCTTCGCGCAGGTGCCCTACGGCAGCGATCCTGGCGAGGTGGCGACGGGCGATCTCGAGGGCACCGGTGACGTCGACACGAGTCGCTGGTCGGTCTCGGGCGCCCGCATGTGCCTGAAGGGCCAGGCCGGCATCCAGACGGCCTTCGACACCTACCGGGTGCGCAAGCCGATGAAGCGCGTTGGCGAGCGCGGGGGCGACCAGTGGAAGACGATCACCTGGGACCAGGCGATCGACGAGATCGTCAACGGTGTGGACGACGGCACTATCGAGCATTCCGGCTTGGCGGACATGTGGGGCTACGCGCCCAAGGAGCAGGTGATGGCTGACTGGACTGCCGTGAAGGAGGGTGAGATGGCCAAGGACGAGTTCGACGAGAAGTACGACGGGAAACTCGTCGACACGGACATCCCCGAACTCGGGCCGAAGGCCAACAAGATCGTCGACGTGGGTGGCTTCCGTCGATTCTTCGTCCGCTCGCGCCTGTTCCAGGCGGGACTGGGAACGATCAACAGCCACCACCACGCCGGAGTCTGCGGGTTCTCGTCGGTCCTGGGGAACATCAGGTCCTACGATCCAGTCAAGCAGACAGACGACGGCCCGGCGGTCAAGAAGAAGAAACGCCAGTATCCCGACATCGAAAACGCGGAGTACCTCCTGGTCTGGGGAACGAACCCGCTGGTCTCGAACAAGGGGCCGACCTGGCTCGCACCGAAGATCACGAACGCGCTGGCCGACGGCATGCGCATGGACGCGGTCGACCCGCGCCTCTCGAAGACCGCCGAGAAGGCAGACAAGTGGATCCCGGTCGAACCGGGCGCGGACGCCGCGTTCGCCCTCGGGATGGCGCGCTGGATCATCGAGCACGATCGCTACGACGAGGCGTACCTGCGCAACCCGTCGCGATCGGCGGCCCAGGACAACGCCGAACCGACCTGGAGCGACGCGACGAACCTCGTTCTCGTGGACAAGTACGAGGACGAGAAACCCAAGGCGAAGGCCTCGCCCGAGGACCTGGGCCTGGAGGGCTCGGGCACCGTCGTCATCGACGCCGAGACCGGCAAACCGGCCCCGGCGAGCGAGGTCGACGCGGCCGCGCTCGACGTCGACATGACGGTCGAGGGAACCCACGTCAAGTCGGTCTGGAGCCTGTACACGGAGCGGGTCTTCGAGTACGATCTGGGCGAATACGCCGAGATGGCCGGCGTCGACGTCGAGGACATCGAGGAAGTCGCCGACGAGTTCACGAGCCACGGTAAGAAGGCCGCCATCATGCAGTACCGCGGCCCGTCGAAACACACCAACGGGTTCTACAACACCCGCGCCATCGCGACCCTCCAGCACCTCATCGGGAACTACGACTGGAAGGGCGGCCAGATCACCCCCTACGCCGGCTACGACACGATGGGCGGGCGGTACCAGCTCGGTGCGGTGCCCAACGGCCGATCGCCGTGGGGCCTGCCCATTACGCGCGCGCTGGCCAACGCCGAGGACTTCGAGGGGACGCGACTGTTCGACGGGTACCCGGCGAAACGGCCGTGGTTCCGACTCTCGCCTCAGCATCAGGTCCAGGAGATTTACCCGAGCGCCAAGGACGGATACCCCTACAATATCGACGCGCTGTTCATCCGGCCCTACTCGGAGAACCACGTGATGGCGGCGTCCGGCGGCGATGAGATCGCCGAGATCATGACGGACACAGACGCGATGGAGTTGATCGTCGCTTTCGACACGGTCATCGGCGAGACCTCGAAGCAGGCCGACTACATCCTGCCCGAACCGACCTACCTGGAGCGCTGGGAGAACTTCGGGACCTACCCGAACAAGCGCCTGGCCGACGAGAAGATCAGCCATCCCGTCGTGGACGTCGTCCCCGAGGCGCGCATGGCCGAGGACGTCCTGATCGACGTCTGGAAGCAGTTGGACGACGAGTTGGACGCCGAAGTCCCCGGTGTCGGGAAGGACGTCATCGTCGACGCGGACGGGAACACCCACGACCTCGACCGTGCCGAGGACTTCTACGTCAAGATGGTCGCCAACCTGGCGTACGCGACGAAGACGTTCGACCCGCTGAGCGGTGAGAACTCCCCGGACAACCTCTCCCTGCCGCCGGGGATCGACGAGGGCGATTTCCCCATCGAGGTCGGGCCGGTCGAGGACGCCTCCGACCGCGAACTCGAGATCTTCAAGAACGCCCACGAGAAGGGCCTGAGCGAGGACTTCGACCTGAACCGCTGGAAGCGCGCCGTCACCGACGAGGAGTGGCGGAAGGTCGTCACGGTGCTCAACCGTGGCGGGCGTTTCGAGGAACCGATCCCGAACTACGAGGAGGCCTTCGACGAGCACGGGTTCGATTACGACTACGCGGAGCGCTACGAGCCGTCCCACGCCTACGTCGGCGATCACGTCCGGTACCAGTTGAACCGCGAGGTGTGGTTCTTTAACGAGATCATGCCGGTCGGCAAGGACGCCTACGACGGCGAACCCTTCGATCCGCTGCCGAAACTCGAGGACGCCACCCACTTCAACGGGGACGTGCTGACGCCGGTGGTCAGCGACGAGGATCCGGCACCGGATCGCCCGTTGCACCTGATCAACTGGAAGCCCCGGACGATGGGCATGACCCGGACGGCCAACGCGCCGTGGCTGCGGGAGACGCGCGGCGAGAACCCACTCTGGATCAATCCGGACGACGCTCACGACCGCGGCATCGAGAACGACGACACGATCGAGATCGACTTCGGCCGCGGCAGCGTCGAGGCGACGGCCCGGGTCACCCAGGGCATCCGCCCGGGTGTCGTCGGTGCGATGTGGGGCTGGGGCC
>JBKEGM010000132.1:0-6836 GCA_046710005.1 Natrialbaceae archaeon | reverse complement strand
GCTTTACACCGGCGATACTCATTAGTCGTTAGGCGAAATCGAAATGGGGGATTCCTCCCATCTACCGCTTTCACTTCGACGGGCGTGAATGCGAGCGCGACCCCGTCTGTCTACTTATTGATATAGGCTGGCGGTGCGTTCGGGTCCGCGCGAAGCGGGACCTGCCAGCGCTGGTCACCGGTCGCAGCCGTCAGCGCGTACAGCCGGTGTCGGTACCGCGCCTGCTCAGAGACGGCATCTGCCGGGACATAGAGCCGGCCAGCTGCCAGTGCTGGCGTCGCGGCCGCTCGGACCGCATCATCAAGGTCCGTTACCCAGACGGTGTCCGGATCGGTGGGCACTGCCTCAACGCACCGGGTATGGCCGAGATCTTTCCCAGTCATCGACCAGTCGCCCGTGATCTCGCCCAGGTCGCCGGATGGCGGCCCTCCAAAGATACAGCCGGCGAGACCGGCAGTAATACCGATACTCCCGCCGGTTGCAACCATCCGACAGAACGTCCGGCGGTCCATGATCGACACTGCTAGGGCGAACCCATTAACGGCTTGTGTTCAACCAGGGTCACGCCCATCAGCTGGGGACGAAGTCATATCCCGAGTACCAAGTCCGTCTCCACGATCGGGGTTGCGCCGCGCTCGACGGCATCTTTGACCGCCAACTCGTCTTTCATGAGGAAGAACAGGTGACCCCGACGTTCCCAGTTGAGGACCGATTGCTTGAGGATTTCTGCGTGCTCGGTGTACTGTTCCTTGACGACGCAGTACGGTTCGAGATCCTCGACGACGACCGGGTCATAGTACTCGTCTTCGAGTTGGGCGCGTACAATATCGAAGTCATCTGCAGGAACCTCGAACCGGTACTCGTCCTCGTTGTAGTACTCCCGGAGTGAGTCAAAGACGTCCTCGCGTTCGAAATAGTGCGAGAAGAGGTACTCGTCGTCGGTGCGGAAGATCGTGATCCGCTCGGGATCGACGTCGAACGTGGACATGGATACATCCGCGGGGATGGCATTCGACCCGCGATCGCTGCCAGCAATTTAGTGTCCTGTTCACATATAGCATAGCCAACCGGACCGAAAGTAATCCGCAGAGACTTAGGAGGTGAACGATCAGGAAACTAAAAGCTCACAATAGTCGAATTCCGCCTTCGAAGACGAGCTCTCAACGGTGTGACGTAAGACCGGCCAACCGTACTGTGATTCCGAGAGTGGATAATCGAGCGGCAAAACGCTTGAAACGCCGACCCGCTGGTACCATATCGATTCTTGTTTCACTTTCACCGAGCCAGGGAGAGACCTTTGAGTCTCGGTTTCCTATCGCATCATGGGAGTCCTGGGAATCCGGTCACACGCTCCATGGCTCCCGTCTTCCCTTTCGATAGTGGTGAAGTGTAGCGACTTGCTAAAGGTCTGATCACATCCACTTCCAAGGTCGGCCTCATTGACCTCTAAGGTCAACCCATCGGAACTGCAGACGTTGCTCGCGCCCCGGATCGCGGAATATGACCAGCGCTCGCTATTGACAGAACTCACGCCCAAAATTTCCGAATTTCCCCGCTGATCGCAACCATTATGTTTAAAGATTATCAATTAAATCTCAGCGAATCGCATGACACCGGCGACCCCCGTCACGAACCGTGATGAAATCAAATCGCGGGAAGGGGGAAAGCGAGATTTTCCTTGCCACTAATATCGGAAAAGGAGAAAGCGGAGGCTCTCGGCATTCCCGTCCCAAATATCGTGTTCTATGGCCCGCCGGGAACTGGAAAAACGTACTTGGCGAAAGCACTCGCGAGGGAACTTGAACTCCCCATCGTGCGGTTGAGCGGGAACGATGTCCAGAGCAAGTGGATCAACGAAAGTCCCCAAAAGATCAAAAATCTCTTCGAGGAAGCCCAGACTGTTGCTACGAATGCAGGCGGTGCTATCGTGTTTCTCGACGAACTCGATGCAGTGCTGAAAAGTCGGGACGGTGCCGGTAGAGCTCATGAAGAAGACAACAAAGTCGTAGCAGAGTTCCTGACTCACCTTCAGGAGACGGCCGAGGATGATATCCTGTTCATCGGTGCAACCAATCGAATGGAAGTACTCGACGAGGCCGTGATCCGATCAGGTCGCATCGACAAAAAGATCCACGTCGGTAGACCTGATCAAGAGGCTCGCAAAGCGATTTTGCAGGCTCAGTTAGCCGACCGTCCGCATGCGCTATCCGACGAAGCGGTCGAATACGTTGCAGCGATTACGGAGGGACTGATAGCCGCTGATTTGGCGGAACTCACGATCGAAGCTGCACGCTTCAGTGTTTTCTCCAGGGGTGATGATGAAGTCCGGTGGGAGGACGTGAAACACGCACTGAACGATTGGCGGAATAACTGATGTCGTGTTATAGCGCGAGGCGCAACCATCCCTGAAGGGCAGAAGCCCATGCTCCGAGTCCCCCAATGACGACATGGTAGGTGACGATAGGAACGGCAGCGCCGAATGGAAGGAGCAGTCGATGGGGGAACTGTTGCCACCAGGATCCGCGTGTCGTTGGAACGGCGTGCGCAAGGAAAATCTCGCCCGCGCTGGCGAGGGGGTGCGATAACGTACAATATGGCGCACCCGAGTCGTCTGTTCGAAGACTTCCTCATAGCCCAGTCCCCCTCCTTTTTGTCGTCGGGGCAATATTTTAGATGCAGGCGAACCACATGACGGCGACGACCCGCGTTATGGACCATAACGAACTCTGTCGCGCGGAGCGACTATCTGTTATAAATGGGTTTACGCCGTCTGTTGAATCTAGATCGTTCGGAAAACGAATGGGCGCTGCAGGATTTGAACCCGCGACCTTTTGGTCCGAAGCCAAATACTCTGTCCAAGCTGAGCTAAGCGCCCTGTATCAAGAGGTGGGACGTACGTCGATTTAAACCCAGTGATTTCGTCAGCCGTCGATCCGGGGAGTTTATTTCCGACGGGCCGGACACCCGACCGTATGCACGTGCCGGAGCGAGTCAGTGGGCTTGTGGAGTTGACACGCCCGATCAATTCGATCGTCGCGGGAGTGTTGACGTTCATCGGGGCGTTCGTCGTCGTGGGTCTCCCGACCGCAAACCAGGTGCCAGCCGTCGGTGCCGCAAGCGGTGCGACGATTCTCGCCACGGGAGCCGGGATGGCTATCAACGATTACTTCGATCGGGACATCGACGCGATCAACGCGCCGGATCGACCGATTCCACGCGGCGCGGTGGCGCCTCGGGAAGCACTAGCCGCGAGCATCGTTCTTTTCGGCGGATCCATGGCACTAGCGCTCACGCTTCCGATACTCGGGATTGCCATCGCTGTGGTCAATCTGCTCGCCCTCGTGAGCTATACCGTGGTGTTCAAAGGTCGTCCTGGGGCGGGGAACGTCCTCGTCGGCTACCTTGGAGGGAGCACGTTCCTATTCGGGGCCGCAGCGGTTGGCGGATTGTCGATAACGGCGATCGTCCTGTTTCTGCTGGCCGCCGTCTCAACGGTGACCCGGGAGATCATCAAGGACGTGGAGGACATCGAAGGTGACCGGGAAGAGGGGCTGCGAACGCTGCCGATCGTGATCGGCGAGCGTCGATCGCTGATAATTGCTGGGGCGTTGCTATTTGCTGCCGTCATCGCCAGCCCGCTTCCCTGGTGGCTGGGTACCTTCGGCCCTGTCTATCTGGTCCTGGTTGTCCCGGCTGATGGACTCATGCTGTATGCGCTGGTCGAGAGCTTCGATGATCCCACGGTTGGTCAAAAATACATCAAGTTCGGTATGTTTCTGGCGGCCGCGTCGTTCGTTATCGGCCGTTCGGCCCTTATATTGTGATCTGTTCTGCCAATAGTTCTCCCGACCGCCGTATGGGAAAGGGTCGAAGTAATCAAAAGGACTTTATGCGTATTGGCACATCGTAGGGGTAGAAGAGGGAATGAGGATCAACCTTGTCCCCAGCGGAGGATACCTATTCGCTAAGGAGGGACTTGATGTACGATCTCGCTAACGTCGTGCCGGAGGCAAACCTCGATCCAGGGACAAATCTTCTTATCTCTGGGCCACCGATGACTGGCAAGCGTAAGATTGCATTCCAAATTCTGGCCAGTGGGACGGACAGTGGCGATGGGACCATTGTCGTCACGACGAAAGACAACGCAGGAAAGATCCTCTCCGAATACGAAGAGTACGTCGCTAATCCCGAGAACGCGGCCGTCGGCGTCGTGGATTGCGTAACCCAACAACAGGGTGGGAGTAGCGTCGAGGATGATCGTCGCGTAAAGTACGCGTCGTCACCTGTCGACATGACGGGGATCGGGATCCAACTATCAGAATTCCTTGAGGAATTCTACGAGGTTCGGGGCCATCAGCAAAACCGTATCCTCCTCCATTCAGTATCGACGTTGTTGATGTACTCTGATCTACAGACCGTTTTTCGGTTCCTTCACGTGTTCACAGGTCGTGTGCAAAGCGCTGACGGGCTTGGCCTCTACGTCATCGACTCGACTGCCCATGACGAGCAGACCATGAACACCCTGAAGCAGTTGTTCGACGGGATTATCAATGTCGAAGAAGGCGACGGTGACGAACCGACCGTTTCGTCAATGGGCATTTCGACCAGCGCCGATTGACGCATCCGGAACCCGCTCGCGGAACGCTTTTTGCCATTTCGAGCCGACGTTTGCTCATGCCAGTCACGAGTGACGAGGCGATTCGACGGATATTGACAACAGCCGAAACCCTGGCCGTCGTTGGGTGTTCCGGCGCGCCGGGAAAACCTGCGCACGACGTTCCCCGCTACATGCTCGATCACGGGTACGAAGTGCTCCCCGTCAATCCGAATCGCGAGGAAGCGCTGGGGCGGCCAGCCGTTGACTCGTTGTCAGCCATCGACCTGGGCATAGACCTGGTCAACGTCTTTCGGCCCAGCGAGGAGGTGGCCGGTATCGTCGAGGAAACCCGTTCCCGAAGGGATGAACCGGGTATCTGGACGCAACGAGGAATTCAGGATCGCGAGGCGACCGATCGGGCCGAGGAAGCCGGGCTGACCGTCGTCGAAGATCGCTGTCTCAAAGTGGAGCACGATCGCCTTGTCGGGTGATATCGACAAAATCACTCGGCCGGACACCACGTTATCAGGCGACTTTCTCGGCTTCGCTCCTGATGAGAGCAGCGTCTGCCTCCGCGTACCCCGCGAGAGTATCAAGGGCGCGTTCGGTCCCGATCTGGCGGAGTGCCCACGCAGCACTCGCTCGGACGGTGTCCGTTTCGTCAGTATCGTCCAAGCGATCGACGAGGGGTTCGATTGAACGCGTGTCACCGATCATCCCCAGGGCACGCGCGGCGTTACTTCGAATCGCTTCGGAATCGGCGGCCAACTGGTTGGCGATCGGTTGTGTGGCCTCCTGGCTGCCGATCTCTCCCAGTGCGCGAAGCGTCACCCGCTGGTGTTCGAGGTTGTTGCTGTCGACGTGGTCGAGCAGGGTATCGACGGCCTCATCGTTGCCGATCTTACCGAGCACTTCGATCGGTCTGGTATCACGAGCGCTCACCCGATCGAGCATGGGTTCCATTGCCGCCTCTGACCCCATCCGTTTCAGGGCCTCGAGGCAATTTTCTTGCATGAACTCCGACCCCATCAAGTCGAGCGCAACGAGGATCTTCTCCGGGCGGTCCTGTTGTTCGAACACCTTGATGGCGTGCCACTCGGGCGGGAAGTCTTTGCGATGGTCGAGGACGTCGTAGAAGCCGTGCCGACGCAGGCGCTCTCTGACCTCCAAGTCGGTCCACTCGGTCGCGTGCCAGATTTCATCCGATAGGTCCCCAGCGGCCTCGAGAAGCGACGCGATCGTCCCCGCATCGGCATCCGGATCGAGCCCTGAATCCCCTATTGCGTCACTGACTGCCTCAAGCGCATCAGACAGGGCATCGAGATCCTCGCCGTCGATAGAGGGGTCCTCCTGATTGGCCTGGTAATCGGCCTTTGGCTCCGGGAAGTCGGCTTCGATCGTTTCTTCGACTGTGGAGAGGAACTCCGCCACGCTCTCTTCCAGGGTTTCGACACCGTCCGGCGCCCATTCAGTTTCGGTGATCGAGGAAATCGATCCCTCGATGGCCTCGGCGACGTCCGCTGCGTATGGGCCGCGGTTATCCTCCAGGTCGTCCCGGAGGTCTTCGATTTCCGCTTCGAGGGCCTCGGCTGGCGGGGTTTCGTCCTCGTCCTCCGGTACAGGAAGGTCCGCGTCCTCCAGGTCGACCTCGAGGTCGTCGATCTCGTCTTCGATTTCGTCGAGATCGGATTCGGTCTCGGCGTCGTCGAGACGGGTCCCTAATTCGGCTAACTGATCGCGAAGGGAATCGACAGTGCCGGTAGCCTCGTCGGCCGATTCGTCGTCGTTTTCGTCGGGGTTTTCGTCGCTCACGAGACGATCACCTCGGACGATCGGATCGTGGCGGCCAGCAAGGTCGGGACTTTCATGTAGCTAACCTGCAGGCCATCCGCCCTAAGCGTTTTCCTTTCCCTCATCGTCGCCGGAACCGAACAGGGCCAAGAGGAGCCACTCGCCACGCCAGTAGAGCCAGGGCCCGAGCGTGAGGTACGCCACGCCAAGCGTAAGCAATGCCCATGGAAACGTCCGATCGAGCACGTATGGAAACAGCACCGCGAGGACGTGAACGAACCCCATGAGGAGGGCGTCACGGGCCAGAAGGTCAGGGTAGCGAATCGTCGAGACCATGAGGTAAACGAAGGCCCACGTTGCCCCGATCAGGATCACTGGATCGGCAATCCCGGCGAGGACAGCGGCCATGAGGATCGTCGCCGCGAGCGTGGACGGAACTCCTTCCGTG
>JBKEGM010000131.1:0-6897 GCA_046710005.1 Natrialbaceae archaeon | reverse complement strand
CTAACGTCCGCGGGTCGACGGGATACGGTCGGGAGTACGCCGGCCTGGATGACGTCGAGAACCGTCTGGACCCCGTTCGGGACATCAAGCACGGCGTGGAGTGGCTGACCGATCAGGCCGCCGTCGATCCCGACCGGATCGTCGCGTACGGCCGGTCCTACGGCGGGTTCATGGTCCTCTCCTCGATCACGCAGTACCCCGACTTGTGGGCGGCCGCCGTCGATTTCGTGGGCATCGCCGACTTCGAAACGTTCCTGGAGAACACCGGCGAGTGGCGGCGGAGCCACCGCGAGGCCGAGTACGGGTCACTGGCGGACGATCGTGACCTCTTCAAGGAGATCAGTCCCATTCACGACGTCGACGAGATCGAGTGTCCGCTGTTCATTCAGCATGGCGCGAATGACCCCCGCGTGCCGGTCGGGGAGGCCCAACAGATCGCGGACGCCCTGGAGGATCGCGGGGTCCCTGTCGAAACACTGGTCTTCGAGGATGAGGGGCATCACACTACCACGCGGGCCAATCTGATCAAGGAGTTCGAGGCAATCGCCGCCTTCCTCGACGAACACGTCTGATCGGCGGTCCGTGGCTGCTTGGTGCTCGTCTTGCTTCGGTCAGGGGAGTCGCTCCCAGGGCAGTATTGCGGCGATGATTGTCAGAGCAGGACCGAGCAGGATCCCGCCCCAGGTCAGGAACCCCACCAGGCCGGCCCCGAGGAGCGTTGCCCGCATCTCCGGCGTCGCTGTGGTGGTATCGTCGAGTGCCCGCCGGAGCAACCACGCGCCGATCACGGCGGGGACGAGGACGAAGACGGCGGAAAGGAGGGCGCCGGGAGCGGGCCCGGATTTTGTCAGCGCGATTATGGTCTGGACGGCCACACTGACCGCGCCGGCGAGGAAAAGGAGTGCAGCGACCCCGAGCATTCCACGGACCGTCAGCCGCGGCCCCGAAAGCTGCCGGCCGAGAACGACCAGTCCGCCGATGACCACCGCCAGTCCCGGCCCGAACACTGCGAGCGGCGGTTGGCCCTCCCAACGATGGATCCGGAGGCGGTCAATCGGGACGGTCAGGTACTCCTGAATGGAGAATGACTCCTCGTAACCGACCACTACTCCGGCCGGCCCGGTGCTTTGGTCCTGCCCATACACCGAGACAAGGTACGTTCCACCGGCGTCGACTCGTCGGTCCACCGTGACCGTCGTGTAAAACGCCGCGGGCGAGAACGGTTCGTAGTCCGCGTCTGCTGGTCGCTGGCCGTCGATCACTCGGGCGCCGTACCCGTCGGGAACCGAAACTCCGTCGGGGATATCCTCACGGCCCTCGATTTCCTGGCTCATCAAAACGAGTGACGGGACGGTTTCCCCGCTATGTGGTGTAAACAGTTGGAGGACCAGTCGATCCCCCGGTTCCATCTCGACCGAATAATAGGCAGCACTGTTGGCCGACACCTCGTCGTAGAATACCCATGATTTCGCGGGATCTGGGACGTCGAGTGCTCTCTCGGGTGAATTGTTGTCTCGTGGGAACTCCGGTACATGGGCGAGGGCCGTCCCTGCAATGAGTAAGAGCCCGACCAGAGAGATACCGAGAACGACGGTTCGGTTCATTGAGCGACTCTGCTCGCGATCGGGGGTGAATCGAATCGGGATTGATCCCCAGCCAGTCTGTTACTCGGTGTCGGGCCCCTGACATCGACATGGTCGGTTCCAATCGAATCGTATCCGGCGTCAGTCGCCGTGTCTGGGGCCTGTGATATGTTATCTAGGTTTTTCGGGACCCACGCCGGCCGGTCCACCGTAGTTGTCCCGACGTTCGTGTACTCCACGTGGACGACCACGCGAGTCTCGTGATCTATTTCCTCCCGGAGGAACGTAACGACGTATTCTTTCACCAACCCCTCGGAGGTGACGAGCGCGGAGAGGCTCAAATCACGGACGTTTCCGTATGGGGAGTCGAAGTACCAGCTTTTCGTTGCACCGATCCGGTAAACCGTCGTCTCCCCGTGGTCGACTGACCCCTCGAACGTGGTATTGGTTTGTCCGAACAGCTGATACAGCGTCCACCACTGTGTCGATTCCACGTCAAACGGCACGGGATACCGGTCATCGCGTTCGATCGCGCTCGTATGATTCGATTCGATGAAATTTACGAGTGTCACGGATTCGTTCGACCAGTACGCCAAATCGGGCCCATAGAGCCCCAACTCGCCCGCGGTTTTTCCTTTTACGATGGTCTTCCCAGCAGCCCGACTCCCGTTCATCGATACTTTTTCCGTTCTCACTGATGTGGCCGTTTCAGTTCCGTTCGCGTACACGGTGGTTTTCAAATGCCTGGTCCAGGATCCTGCCTCGAGGAGGATGTCCCTGTGCGTTCGACTGAGAACAGTGGGATTTTCGACCTGATCCCGGCTGAGACCGCGTGGGAAGGTAGCCGGTGGTTCGGAGGACGTCTCCGTCGGCGTCGCGGTCGGGTCGCCGATGTCCTCGTTCTGCAAGGGGTCTTCATTCGCCAACCCACTTGCAGCCCCATTCGATCGGTCTTCCGTCCACCCTTCGGGGGGATAGACATCGGTGTACGCTAACGCGCCAACCGAGCTGACTAGGAGGATTGCCAGCAGGAGAGCGACCTCTTTCGGGGACATTGCAATTGCCTTGGGACTGGTTCCAGTAGTATCTCTCGGTCTGTTACCGAATCACAATGGTCTGCAAATCCGTCGCTCGGCGGCTGGATTTTTGTGGGTGATTTGAATCCGATTATAGAGATTCGAGGCGAATACCCCCGCCTTCCCGTGAGGGACGAGCGTTCCGACACCTGTTGTCGGAACCGAGGACTGACAGGCGGGGGATGAAGCGAGCCTCTTCGACGACCTCGCCATCGTCGTCCAAGACAGCGACGCGCGAGTCATCCTTATGGAGGTCGATTCCGAGGTAGTACATGGTTCCCTCTGGAGTGGAACGTGCATGGAGGGAGCCACACCTATTCGGGCTCGCCGCCCGGCTGTCTCCCGGACAGCCGGGCGGCCTCCCATGATGCTGCGTCCTTGGCACTCAGACCAATCAAAGCCACGCGCTCGATGGCGCCGTATTCGCAATCGGTCTTTGTCCACCCCATTCATACTCCATGCACTCTGGGGACATAGCAGGCTTTCATACCATCAAAGCCGAGGCACACGGAATACTGGTTGACCGTGTGGACGAAGCAAACACCTCGAAAACCTGCTCCTGTTGCGGGCAGATTCGAGACACCAACCGCGTCGAGCGTGGGCCGTACGTCTGTAATTTGTGCGAAACCACGATGAACGCAGATGTGAACGGGGCGGTGAATATCCGCCGAAAGATAACTCAAACTCCTCCAACCGGGGATATGAGTAACGGCTGCTTGGCACAGCCCGGAGTCTACCTGTTCGATACAACCACGGGTGCGTTCCACCCACAAGAACAGGTAGACTGCAAACCCTAATATCCCAACGCTGAGCAAATCGGAGATTTGCGATGTACGCGAATCTTCGATTCGCTTGACTCGGGATTCACCCCGCCTTCAGGCGGGTGAGGATGTCAATCATTGGGGCGGTTCGTGCACAGTCTGACTCTGCCACCGTTACCGATCTTCTGCGCCGCCCTCGGAACAGTTTCGATCGTTTGCGCGGCTATTTGTTGGACCCTGTCCCGGCAGAGGTTTGGACCATTGATTATCCATTGGTGCTCAATGCTCTCGAGGCGGACAGTTCGTCAACGCGGTGACTTGAGGGCCAACAGCTACCAGTGACACCCTCACTCGCGCACACGCGCATGCCCGCGCCCTCTTGCGGTTTTCGTCGAAAGGCTTACGTAGGCCCTTCGCTTCACCTGCGAACGATGACCGATTGCGCCCTCCACGGTGGTGGTATCGCGTGGAACTGATAATCACGGAGAAGGATAACGCAGCCAGGCGAATCGCCGAGATCCTGAGTGGTGGGACCGCCGACGCCGAGCGCAAGAACGGCGTGAATATCTATCAGTGGGGCGGGAAACGCTGCGTGGGCCTGTCCGGCCACGTCGTCGAGGTCGACTTCCCCCAGGAATACGGAAATTGGCGAGACGTCGAACCGGTCGAACTCATCGACGCCGACGTCGAGAAGCGACCCAGCCGGGAGAACATCGTGCGGACGCTCCGGACGCTGGCCCGGAAGGCCGAACGGGTCGCCATCGCGACGGACTACGACCGCGAGGGCGAACTCATCGGGAAGGAGGCCTACGAAATCGTTCGCGACGTCAACGAGGACGTCCCGGTCGATCGGGTTCGCTTCTCCTCGATCACCGACAACGAGGTCACGTCCGCCTTCGCCGACCCCGACGACATCGACTTCGACCTGGCGGCGGCGGGCGAGGCGCGACAGATTATCGATCTCGTCTGGGGCGCGGCGCTGACCCGGTTTCTCTCGCTGTCCGCACGGCAGTTGGGCGAGGACTTCATCTCGGTCGGCCGGGTCCAGAGTCCGACGCTGAAATTGCTCGTTGACCGCGAACGGGAAATTCAGGCCTTCGATCCCGAAACGTACTGGGAGTTGTTTGCTGATCTTGCCAAGAATGGGGACCAGTTCGAGGCCCAGTACTTCTATCGCGACGAGGACGACAACGAAGCCGAACGCGTCTGGGATGGGGATCAAGCCCAGTCCGTCTTCGAGACGCTCCGCGAGTTCGACGTCGCCACTGTCGATCGGGTCTCACGGCGCACCCGGGCCGACCGGCCACCGGCGCCGTTCAACACGACCCAATTCATCAGGGCGGCCAGCAGCGTCGGGTATTCGGCCCAGCGCGCAATGAGCATCGCCGAGGACCTCTACACGGCCGGGTACGCCACGTACCCCCGGACCGACAACACGGTCTATCCGGAGGACCTCGACCCCGAAGAACTGCTGGACACGTTCGTCGACCACCGAACGTTCGGCGAGGACGCCGAGTCACTCCTCGATAATGACCCGCTCGAGCCCACCGAGGGCGACGAGGAGACGACAGACCACCCGCCGATCCACCCCACTGGCGAGCTTCCAAGCAGGACCGAACTCACCGAAGACGAGTGGGAGGTGTACGAGTTGATCGTCCGGCGGTTCTTCGCGACGGTTGCCGATCCGGCGATCTGGGAACATCTCAAGGTCGTCGCCGGGGTGAATGGCCACTCGTTGAAGGCCAACGGCAAGCGCCTCCTCGATCCCGGCTACCACGCTGTGTATCCGTACTTCAATACCAGCGAGAACTACGTTCCGGACGTCGAGGAGGGCGAGACGCTTTCATTGTCGGACGTCAGCCTGGACGAGAAGGAAACCCAGCCGCCCCGGCGATACGGCCAGTCACGTCTCATCGAGACGATGGAGGACCTGGGTCTCGGGACGAAGGCGACTCGGCACGACATCATTCAGAAGCTCTACGATCGTGGGTACGTGGAAGACGACCCGCCCCGGCCGACGCAACTCGCGATGGCCGTCGTCGAGGCGGCCGAGGAGTTCGCCGACCACGTGGTCTCCGACGAGATGACTGCCCAACTCGAATCCGACATGTCGGCCATCGCAAGTGGCGAAGCCACGTTCGATGACGTCACCGAGGAGTCCCGGGAGATGCTCAACGCGATCTTCGAGAACTTGGCCGACCACCGTGAGGAGATTGGGGATCACCTCCAGGAGAGCCTGAAGGCGGACAAGACCCTCGGTCCCTGCCCTGAATGTGGCGAGAACGACCTCCTGACCCGCCGAAGCCGTCGGGGGTCCTACTTCGTCGGCTGTGATGGCTATCCGGAGTGCGAGTATACGCTGCCGCTGCCCTCGACCGGGAAGCCACTCATCCTCGATGAGACCTGCGAGGACCACGATCTCCGATACGTCAAGATGCTTGCCGGACGACAGACCTTCGTCCACGGGTGCCCCCAATGCAAGGCGGACGATGCCGGGGAAGGCCCCGTTATCGGGTCCTGTCCGGACTGTGGGGAGGAACACGGTGGCGACCTCGTCATCAAGACCCTTCAGAACGGCTCCCGTCTCGTCGGGTGTACCCGGTACCCAGATTGCGAATACTCGCTCCCCCTGCCCAGGCGCGGAGAGATCGAGGTGACCGACGAGGTGTGCGAGGAGCACCATCTTCCCCATCTCGAGGTTCACGACGGCGACGACGATCCGTGGGAACTCGGGTGCCCGATCTGTAACTACCGCGAATACCAGGAGCGACAGAACGATTCGGATACGGATCTCGAGTCTTTGAACGGGGTCGGTTCGAAAACGGCCGAAAAGCTCGCCGACGCGGGCGTCGGGAGTCTCGACGACCTCGCGGGGGCCGATCCCGAAGACGTGGCCGAAAAGGTCGACGGTGTGAGCGCCGACAGGATTCGAAAATGGCAGGATCAGGCAAAGAGTCAGACGCAAGCCGAGGCCTGAGTCAGCAGTAACTGTCCGCTACTTCCAGATTCCTGTTTTGACTGCTGTCCCCACATACTCGGAAACCGTGAAACGAAAATCGGGCGGCAGGCAATGAAATCCTGTGTCGGAACGAGTTTCGCGGCCTTTATACACTTCGGGGGGGTTCCCCCGGGTAATGACTGCACTGTGGGATGAGTGGGATCATATCGTCAAGATCGATCCGGACAAGGAGTTGGTGGGTGAGGAAACCTACGAGGACGTCCTCGAAACGGGCACCGACGCCATCGAGATCGGTGGCACCCTCGACGTGACCGCCGACAAGACCCAACAGGTCATCGACGCTTGCAAGAAGTACGACGTCCCCCTGTTCCAGGAACCGAACGATCCGACGGTCGTGGTGGACGACAACGACCTCGACGGGTATTTCGTCCCGACCGTATTCAACGCCGGGGACCTTTTCTGGACCATCGGTGCTCACAAGGAGTGGGTCCGTCTGGACGACGACATCCCGTGGGACA
>JBKEGM010000130.1:0-6923 GCA_046710005.1 Natrialbaceae archaeon | reverse complement strand
AATTCGATCTCACCACCCAGACTGCGAACCGCCCAGGCGACCACCCACAACCCGAGACCACTCCCGTGCTCGAGGGGCGTTTCCGCCTCCCATTCGAGAACCGTTCGTTCGCCCGGCGGAATGCCGCTCCCATTGTCGGCAACGGTCAACAGGCTTCCATCCCCCTCAGCAACGGTTTCGACCGTCACTTCGACCCGTGGATCAACCGAATCGTTGTGTTGGGCCGCATTCTCGATCAGGTTTTCCACGATCGCTCGTGACCGCGATTCAGGCACCCGGATCCCGTCCTCGAGGTCGAGGGAGAGTTCGACGTCCGGATGCCGTTCGGTCACGTCAGCGACGGTCTCTCCAACCACGGTGGCATAATTCACGCTCGAGGAATCGCTCGGGGCCTGGGCGAGGATTGTCTCGACGTCCCGGGCCTTTTCGGACAATTCGATGAGATCTGACGCGACGGACTCGCCGCGACGAGCAATAGCAATGCGGCAAACGACACCGCACTCGGTTCATCCCGTTTCCGAAACGCGTACGCTGCCAAACCCAAAGAAAGGACAACGGCAATCAAATAGCGAGTGAAATATAGCTGAGGAAGAACACGACTCGAACTCGCCTCGGCAATCGAAGCCACCTCGGTAATTATTTGTGGCCGGGAGGTTCCACCGTTTTCGTCCGACATCTCCACGCAGTCTACTAATTTCGATCCTTTCGTGGAACGAAAACGGGGTTTTGGAAAACGTTCTGCCGGGGTGACTATTCTTATTGGCCCTCCCGCAATTCGTTCTACTATGCGAGTTGCGATTCTCGCCCACGACAAATTTCCTGGGCGGGCAAAGACTGCTATCGGTATCCTTCGCTACGCTGAGTACGACGTCGCCGCCGTTCTCGATCGAAGTGCGGCGGGGACTCGCGTCCGTGACCACATAGTCAACGCACAGGATGCACCCATCGTCGACAGCCTTGACGCCGTCGAGGGCCCATTCGACGCGCTGATTATCGGGGTGGCCCCCATCGGGGGCGACTTCGTGGACTCCTGGCGACCGGACGTCCGGACAGCAATCCGAAAGGGGTGTGACATCTATTCGGGTCTCCATTATTTCCTTTCCGAGGACGAGGAGTTCGCCACACTCGCGGACGAATACGGGGTCGATCTCTGGGACGTCCGCGACCCGCCCAACGACCTCACGGTCAGTGAGGGGGTGGCCAGGAACGTCGATGCGACCGTGGTCCTCACCGTCGGGACAGACTGTTCCTCGGGCAAGATGACAGTGACGATGGAACTCGTCGATGCGCTGAACGAGGCGGGGTACGACGCCGCCGCGATTCCGACCGGCCAAACGGGCATTATGATCGAGGGATGGGGCATCGCGGTCGACCGGACGATCAGCGACTTCACCGCGGGGGCCGTCGAGCGAATGATCCTCGAAAAGGGTGACGATCACGACTACCTCGTCGTCGAGGGGCAGGGCAGCATCGCCCACCCCGCGTACTCGGCCGTAACCTGCGGCATCCACCACGGATCGATGGCCGATCAACTGATCCTCTGTCACGAGGCCGGACGCAAGGTGATCCACGGCTACGAGGACGTCGACCTCCCACCAATTCCGGAGTACGTGGATCTTTATGAGAATCTGGCGGCCCCAGTCCACGAGGCCGAGATGGTCGCCGGCGCCCTGAACACGAGGGGGCTCCCCGACGACGAGACGGCCAGGAAGGCGGTGGACGACTACGCCGACAGGTTGGGCGCCCCGGCGACGGATCCAATACGTTTCGATTCGAAGGACCTTGTGGAGGCCGTCATTCAACCATGACCCTGGACACCCGATTCGAACGGCTGCATCTCCCGCTGGAACATGACTTCACCATCGCTCGCGGCACGTCCACTGAAGCCGACCTCGTAGTGGTCGAGATCGAGGACGAGTCCGGCACTGTCGGCGTCGGCGGCGCGGGGCCGTCCGCCCACTATGGCGAAACCGCCGACACTGTCGCGGCCGTCCTGCCCGACCTACTCGCAGTCGTCGAAGACATCGGCGACCCACACCAGCTCGAACGGATCGAGCGCCGGATGCAAGCGACGATCAGTCGTAATCCGGCCGCGCGCACGGCGGTCAGTATCGCCCTCCACGACCTGGCCAGTAAGCAACTCGACGTCCCTCTCTATCGGTACTGGGGGCTCGATCCCGAGGAGGCAGTATCGACCTCATACACCATCGGGATCGACCCGACAGAGCGAATGCGCGACCGGGCTGCCGAGGCGGTCGGTCGGGGCCACGAAATCCTGAAAGTCAAACTCGGAACCGACCGCGACGATGAGATCGTGGCGGCGATCCGGGAAGCAGCCCCGGAAACGACGATTCGAGTCGACGCGAACGAGGCCTGGACGCCACGCGAGGCCGTTCGGATGACCGAGTTGCTGGCCGACCAGGGCGTCGAGTTCGTCGAACAGCCGGTTCCCGCAGAGGACCCCGAGGGGCTGAAATTCGTCTACGAAAACGGCGCCCTCCCGATCGCGGCCGACGAGTCCTGCATCACGCTCGAGGACGTGCCCGCGATCGCGGACAGGGCGGACATCGCGAACTTGAAGCTGATGAAAACCGGGGGCCTGCGCGAGGCCATGCGAATGATCCATACCGCACACGCACACGGTCTCGAGGTAATGCTCGGCTGTATGACCGAAAGCAACGCCTCGATCGCCGCTGGCGCGCACCTCGCGCCCCTGCTCGACTACGCCGATCTCGACGGGTCGTTGTTGCTCGCCGAGGACCCCTACGACGGACCGGTGAATGTTGACGGAACGATAGCGCTCTCAGCAACGCCGGGAACCGGCGCGGAGCCCTGAGCGTCGGCCGCCGCAATCATTCTAACGCTTCCGCGATCCCCTCAGTTCTCCTCTTCGTCCTTGAGTTGCTCGAGTTCCGCCTCGACCTCGCTTTCGTCGACGTCGATCTCTTCCGTCGGGTCGACATCCTGGGCGACCTCGCTACCATTGCTCGATGCAGCTCCCTCGACGTCGGTTTCGGTCGTTTCCTCCACTGCAGGTTCCGGTTCGGCTTCCTCCTTCCCCATTTCGCCCTTCAACGTTTCCAGTTCGGCCTCGACCTGGCTGTCAGTGCCGAGTTCCTCGAGTTCGCGATCGATCTGGTCCTTGTCCGAGATGGCGTCCTCGAAGGCACCGGATTGCTCGAGTTCGTCCATCGCCGCCGATCGGGCCTCCATGTCCTGCGTGCGCTCCTCGGCGCGATCGATGGCCCGGCCCACGTCCTCCATTTCCTCGCCAGCGCCGGTCATCGCCTCCGAAACTCGTGCGCTGGCCTCGGCCGCTTCGTAGCGGGCCTTCATCGTCTCCTTCTTGGTCTTGAACTCCTCGATGCGCTGCTGGAGCCGCTCCTTCTTTTCGATAAGCTGGTCCTGGGTGTTCTGGAGGTCGGCAATCTGCCCTTCGAGTTCCTCGATCTGCGTCATTTTCGCCTTCTTCTTCTCGAGGGCCTGGCGGGCCAGGTCCTCGCGGTCCTGCTTGACGGCTTCGCGGGCCTGCTCGTTGTGTTTCTCGACGTTCTCCTCGAGGCGTCGCTTCTGCATCTCGAGGCGCTTTTTCTGGGTGGTCAGATCGGCGATGCCACGTTTGACGTCCTGCAGTTCGTCCCGGAGTTGCTCGTAGGAGTAATCGAGCGTCTCGCTCGGATCCTCTGCCCGGTTGAGGAGTGAATTGAGCTTCGACCGGACGATGTAGGACGCGCGAGAGAGGATTCCCATACCGTTCGGTTAGTTAGGACGATATTAAAAGCGTGGTTGATTTGCCTTCAGGACCTGCAACTGACGGTGTGGCGCGGGGCTTTTGAGCCCGTCCGGCCAACCGTCTACTATGACTTCCGAGACGGTCCTGGTCCCGGGAGCACGGGACGTGCGTGGGACCCTCGACGTGGCCGGTGGAACGGAGGGTGAGCGCGACGCCGATTCACAGTCCGCTGGCGGGGTCGTCGCCTGTCCGCCGCATCCTCAGTTCGGCGGCAACCGGCGAGACCGCCGACTGCGCGCCGTGTGCGAGGCGCTGAACGAGGTGGGGATCGATTGTCTTCGCTTCGACTACGGCGACTGGGACAACGGCTATGGGGAGCGAGAGGACGTCCGGAACGCCGTTCGCTGGGCGCGCGAGCGATACGATCGGGTCGGCCTGTTCGGCTACAGTTTCGGCGGCGCGATGGCTATCCTCGCCGCGGCCGACGTGGACGTACGGGCCGTCTCGGCGCTCGCTCCCGCCGGACAGGTGGCTCCGGATCTGGACGTGGTGGATATGCTCGAACGGCTCCCCTGTAGGACGCAAATCATCTATGGGTCCCGCGACGAGACTGCCGAGTGGGAACCGGTCGTCGAAAAAGCGCGCGATCTCGGCCAGGACGTGGTCGAGTGCTCGGCCGACCACCACTTCGTCGGGCAGGACGGGAAGATCGGGGACGCCGTGTCCGAGTTTTTCGCCGAGGAACTCGGGTGACGATTACGCTTCCCAGAGTTCTCCAAGACGGTCTTCGACCCACGGCAAGACCACTTGTTCCAGAAGAGTGGTCTGGTCGTTCGGGAAGTCCCGGTCCTCGGCCCCTGACGTCCCGGCTTCCGGGAACGGGTAGAAGTGATCCCGGGAATTGTGGTTCTGGTCGTGTCGATCCCACCGGCAGCGGCGCCGTTCGCCTCGGGACGACTCGACGTACGAGACGTGAAAATCGCCGTTCGTGTACGCCCGGACCTCGAGACGGACCTCATCGACGGCCTCGGGATAGTACTCCTCTTCGAGAAACACGACGAGCGATTCCTGTCTGTTCGACGGTAAGAGCGAGGTCTGCTGCACTTCGGATTGCCGTCCGAGAATCCGGGAAAGATACCGAAGCGTCTCCGCGTCGACCGTCGGCGTCGCCTCGTCGTCCCCGGTCACGCCTAGGCGACCTCCGACTGCGATTCCGAGTTCGAGTCATCTGCCCGCTTTCGCCTGACGGCCTCGATCCGGCGGATTCGTCGGCGGACCGTCTCCCACTCGCTTAGGTCCAGCCACACGTCCTCGATCCCCTCGTAATCGGCGACGTCGAGCGCATCGACCGCCCCCGGCCCGTCGGCCTCGTACCGGTCCCGGAACTCGCGTTCGCGCTCGGTGAGATCCTCGAGCCGATCCCGTAACTCCGCATCCGACAACCCTCCGAGTCGATAGCGTTTGCGCCATTCGAAATACGACTCGTTCCGGCGGTAGGTGGCGGGGTCGTCGGCGACGCGGTCCACGATGCCGATTTCCGCGAGACGTTCGAGGTGGCGACGAGCAGTATCCGGCGCGCAGTCGGCCCGCTCCGCAACCGCGGCGATGCGTGTGGGTTCGTAGAGTTGCAGCGCCACTCGATAGACGCGCTCGTCCGCCGGTTCGGCCGCCAGCTCCGCCCCGAACTCGTCGGCGAGCCCGAACTCGGAGGGAGGGCTACGATCGTCCTCGGTCACGGACGACGGTTCGGACTGCAGGCGAATATATTTTTCTCGTTCCGAATTATTTCGCTATCTTTCAGTTCGTCTCGACACCGAGAGCGTCGGCGACGGTCTCGAACGCCGCCGCGACGTCCTCGTACCGGTTTGCCGAGTCGAACCGGAGCCATTCGGGTCTGCTCGGTCCGAGAAGATCCAAAGCGGTCGCAAGCACTCCACCGTTGTGCTCCCAGGTCAGCCGGATCGAGCGGTCGTCATCATCGAACGTGATCCGTTCGAGCGCGGCGAGATCGAAGCAGGCCGCGTCGCCGACACAGAGCGACGGCGGATCGAGTTCGTAGTGGGTACCGTCCTCGTACCAGTCCGAGAGGACCGTCGCGGCGAGCAGGCCCGCTGGCACGTCGGTGACGGCGGGCTCGACCGCCTCGGCGACGCCATGGGCTGCCGACGCATCAATCTCGAATATCATGTGGTCCGGCACGTAATGGAGGACCGCCGTCCGTCCCGGAACGCGTCCAGTTGTTCCAGCGTGACGAACCGATGGACGTCTGTCACGTCGAGGAGGTCCGAGAGCGGTCCGCGTCCCCGGTCCACCCGTGCACGAAGTTCGTCGTCGACGCGGTCGGTCCGGGCCTGGAGTCGGTGGGCCAGGTCCGGATGGTCCGTAGCGAGGGCGTCGAGGTCGATACGGAGCGTGACTATGTCGACGTGATCGAGCACCGCTCGGAGCGCGGCCACCGTCGCGGTCGCTTCGGCGGCGGTGTCCCCACTCGTCGTCACGACGAGCACGTGCGTCGGTTCGAACGGACGGTCCAGACCGGACATGGCGACTTAGACGAGTCGGAGGCTGGTCGGGGACGTGAGGGTGCTCGCGGCGAGGGACTACGTTAGTGCGGTGACGACGATGGCCGGAACGGGGATACCGTCTACGTCTGCCGCTCGGTTTATAATTCCCGAACCATCCGGTGACGCTTCACCGAATACCCCCGGTCCTCGTATAGCTTCTTGGCAGTCTCGTTCGCCACGTTCACGTCGAGACTGACACGCTGACATTCCCGTTCGACGGCCCACTTCTCGATACGGTCCATCAGGTTCTCGGCCAATCCTTCCCGGCGGTAGTCGGGGCGGACGTACACACCTTCGACGTATACCTCCGGTTCCCGGGCGAACACTGGCGGCGGGTCTCGGTACTCCCCCTCGACGTAGCCCGCGAGTTCGCCGCTGGCGACGGCAACGACGGTCGCCACGTCGTCGTCCTGCAGGCGTTCCCGTCTGTATGAGAAGGCGTGTTTACGGGCGTCGTCGGCGAGTTCATTGTACGGATCGATTTCGGCCATTTCCTCGGCAAACGGGAGCCAGAGGTCGTCGATCAACTCGGCACCCTCGTCCTGGCGGAGCGGACGAATTTCCATACCGTCGCCTCAACCGAAGAACGTATTCCGGTTTCGGCGTGTGGTGGCGGACGCACGCTG
>JBKEGM010000129.1:0-6948 GCA_046710005.1 Natrialbaceae archaeon | reverse complement strand
GTGCATTCCGGGATCGTTTTCCGGACCTCTCCGAACCCAGTGAAGCGCCCTACAGTCCCAGGAAGTCCTCGGCGTTCTCCCAGAGGAGCTTGCGCTGGGTAGCATCGTCGAAGTCCCCATGTTCGGCGAACGATTCGAGCCACTCCCCGGGACGAATCATCGGGTAGTCCGTGCCGAACATCACCTTCTCGGAGAGGACGGTCCGGGCATAATGGAGCACCTGGTTGTCGATGTACTTCGGGAGCCACCCGGAAAGGTCCATGTACACGTTGCCCTTCTGCTGGCAGATGGCCAGTTGCTCCTTCTCCCAGGGAAACGCTGGATGCGCAATCAGGATCCGGAGATTAGGATGTCTGGCAGCCACCTCGTCGATCAGCATCGGGTTTCCAAACCGGAGTTCGAGCCCGCGGCCACCGGGACTGCCGGCACCGAGCGTCGACGACCCCCCGTGAAATACGACTGGGACACCGAGGCCCTCAATGACGTCCCACAGTAGTTCGTGCTTGGGGGCGCTCGGGTCGAAGCCCTGGGCGATTTGCTGGAATTTGAACCCCGAAAGGTCGAGGTCCGCGACCGCCCGCTCCACCGTCTCGATTCGGTCGTCCTTGTGGGGGTCGACGCTCCCGAAGCCGACGAAGAACTCCGGATACTTGTCCCGGACCTCGGCGACGTGCTCGTTCGGAACGGGCGGGTTTCCCGTGTTCGTCTCGGCGTCCCAGCCAAGCAAGACCGCGCGCCTGATGCCCGTCTCGCGGTACTCTTCGATCATCTCCTCGTAACTCCAGGTTTCGAGGTCGGTCCCGAAGCGGTTCGCCGCGTCGGCCATCATCTGCCCACCAGCCTCTTTCAGGAAGACGTCGGTCGGCTGGTGGGCGTGCGAATCGATGGCCATCGGTTCGTCAAACTCGTCGAGGATCATCCCGAAATCACCCCACGTGTCGCTCGATCCCGGATCATGACTCGCGGCGCTTGAAGAGGAACTTCATGTCCCCGGCGAAGACCTCGACGCCCTCCTGGGTCGTCGTGTGCGCGTCGACGACGACCAGGCCGGCGTCCTCCCGACTGTCAAGTGCCGTCTTTTCCGTGACCTCGAACGTCGCCGACAGGGTGTCGCCGATCGTCACCGGGTTCTCGAGGTCCATGTAGTTCATCCCGAGAAAGGCGACGACGGTGCGCTCGACGATCCCGGTGCGCTGGAAGAGCCCGGTGGTGACGACGAACGTCATCGGACCGTGGGCGATGCGCTCCTCGAACGGGCCGTCCCCCGAGTACTCGCGGTTCGTGTGGAGTTCGGTCCAGTCGCCCGAGAACATCGAGTGCATCGCAAAGTCGGTCTCGGTGATCGTTCGCCCGGCGCTCTCGAACTCGTCGCCGACCGAAAGGTCCTCGAAATAGTGGGGTTCGTAGCTGTATGGCATACCTCCGGTAGGGAACTCCGATACAAGTAAGTTGGCCGACGGGTCGTCGGAGAGTGGCCCCGGACCGCTTCCAGCACCCGAACCACTCGCCCGGCCAAGGTATAACCCGATCGAGGGCTATCGGCCCGCCATGCGCGACGCCTACATCGTGGGGGCGGGCCAGTCGCGGTACGGTGCGTTCCCCGAGGAGAGTTACCGATCGCTCTTCCGGACCGCCTACGACCAGGCCGTCGAGAGTGTGACTGCGGGGATCGACTCCGAGGTGATCGACGAGGCGTTCGTCGGGACGCTCGGGGTCGGCGGGCGCCAGATCGGGCTTTCGGGACCGGCCGTGACCGAACACGTCGGCCTGCAGGGAATCCCGTGCACACGCGTCGAGAACGCTTGCGCCGCGAGCGGGTTCGCCGTCCGGTCGGCCGTGCAGGCGGTCCGGAGCGGGATGGCCGACGTCGCCCTCGCGGGCGGGTTCGAGGTGATGACCGACATGAGTGGGGACGCGGTGCGCTACTGGCTCGGCGTAAGCGGGGAAACCGAATGGGAGCGCATGGCGGGTGCGACCTTCGCCGGGGTGTACGCCCAGATGGCCAGCGCGTACCTCGAGGCGTACGACGCGACGCCGGAGGACCTGGCTCGCGTCGCAGTGAAGAACCACGAAAACGGCGCCGAGAACCCGGACGCCCACCTCGACTTCGAGTGTTCGCTGAAGGACGCCCGGGAGGCGCCCGAGGTTGCCAGCCCGCTGGGGCTATACGACTGCTGTCCGGTCTCCGACGGGGCGGCCGTCGTCCTCGTCGCCGGCGAGGAAGTGGTCGAGTCCTACGCCCCGCTCGACGAAGCGATTCGAGTCGCGGGCGTCGGTGCGGCGTCCGACCGCGTCGGCCTCCAGGACCGCGACAGTTACACGTCGATTCCCGCATCCGTTAACGCGGCCGACCGCGCCTACGAACGTGCGGGCGTCGGTCCGGACGACCTCGATTTCGCCGAGGTTCACGACTGCTTCACGATCGCCGAACTGATCGCCTACGAGGACCTCGGGTTCTGCGAACGGGGTGAGGCGGCCAACCTGGTCGCGTCGGGAGAAACGGCCCTCGACGGCGACCTCCCCGTGAATCCCTCGGGCGGACTGAAGGCCAAGGGTCACCCCATCGGCGCAACGGGGGCCGGCCAGGTGGTCGAAGTCGTGAAACAACTCCGGGGGGTGGCCGGGGACCGGCAGGTCCCGGACCCGGAGCGGGCGCTGACCCACAACGTCGGGGGGAGCGGTGGGGCGGCCGTCGTGCACGTCCTCGAACGAGGAAGCGGAGGTGGGTATGTATGAGCGGGACGGAGGAGGTTCCGAGACTCGCCAGCATTGGGGCCTACGCCCCACGACTCCGGATCGAAGCGGACGAGTACCGGGACGCCTGGGACGAGGCGCCCCGCGGCATCGATCGGACGGCGGTTCCTGACGCCGACGAGGACGCGTTCACGATGGCCCACGAGGCGGCCGCCCGGGCGCTCTCCGCAGGGGGATTCGACGGCACCGACGTCGAGTTCCTCGCGTTCGGGACGACCACACCTCCGATGGCCGAGGAAGAGTTGACGGCCCGCCTCCGAAGCACCCTGGGGCTCCCGGAGGACGTCACCACCAGGACCAACACCGGGAGCACGCGGGCCGGGGTGACGGCGCTGGAGGCCGGGCTCGACGCCGGAACGAAAGGGTTGATCGTTGCCAGCGACTGTCCAGAGGGCAACCCCGACGGTGAGATCGAACGCGTGGCCGGGGCGGGCGCGGCAGCCTTCGTCCTCGACGACTCGGGGGCGAGGGTGGTCGATCGGGCGACGTACACCGAACCGTACCCCGGAACTCGGTTCCGGTCTCACGGTGAGTCGGAGGTCAAGGGGCTCGGAATCACGCCCTACGACCGGACGGCGTTCCGGGAAACGTTGGCAGGGGTAGTGGAGCGACTCGGCGCGAACGAAGCACAGACGGACGTCGACGCCGCAGCCATCCAGGCACCCGACGGCGACTTGCCCTACCGCGTCAGCGACACGCTGGGCGTGGACCCCGAAGCGATCGACGCTGCCGAAACCGTCCGCGACCTGGGCGACACCGGCGCCGCGAGCGCCCCGCTCGGGATGGCGCGAGCGCTGGCGGACGGCGCCGATCGGATTCTCCTCGCAGCTTTCGGCAGCGGTGCCGGTTCGAGCGCACTACTGATCGAACGTAGCGGAGGCAATGAGGTTCCCACCGATCTGGCGCTGGAGGGCGACGTCTTGCTCTCATACTCCGATTACCTCCGGCGCCGGGGAGAGATCACCGGCGGTCCGCCCGCAGGTGGCGGGGCAGCGGTGAGCGTGCCGACTTGGCGTCGAACCCTTTCCCAGCGCCATCGCCTCGTCGCGGGCAAATGCAGGAACTGTGGCGCTCTCGCGTTCCCGCCCGAGGGGGCCTGCCGGGTGTGCGCCGAACTGGTCGAGTACGAAGCGGTCGAACTTGCCGAACCCGGTATCATCCAGGCGGCCACCACCATCGAGCGCGGCGGCGAACCCCCCGAGTTCGCTCCCCAACAGGCCCGGGGCGGCCAATACGGTGTCGCCGTCGTCGCCTTCGACGGCCCCGACGGCGGGACGGCGACGGTCCCGTTGCAGGTCCCACTCGAGGGCGTCGAATCGATCGAGATAGGTGACGAGGTCGAAACCACGATCCGCCGGATCTACGAGGACGAGGACGTGATCCGGTACGGACGGAAGGCTGTACCAGCGAACGTCCGACGATAATTCGAGGAACGCCTACGCCCGCGTTTTCGGTCGTTTCGCTGATCGACCAGCGACCCCTGGTGGAATGAAAGGGCGAGGTGCTCGTGGCGGCGCAGCGGAGTCGCTGAACGGCCACTATCCGAACGCAGTGAGGATATGTCGTCCAGCGACCGCCACCGCGCCGAGGGCTTTCAGGTGATCGTCATGGCGGACGCGGTCCCGTCTCCGGTGGCACGAGATGCTACGGATAGCGGCGGAACCGGTTTAACCAAGGCCCCAAACGACGGGATATGATCGTGAGCGTACTCGGCGCCGGCACCATGGGTCACGGGGTCGCCCAGGTGTCGGCGATTGCGGGCCACCAGGTCCGACTACGGGACGTGGAGGAAGACCTCATTCGCGACGGCATCGACGCCATCGAGGCGAACCTGGAGGGCGGCATCGAGCGCGACAAGGTAACGGAGGCGGAGGCCACGGCTACTCTCGACCGGATCGAGGGGACGACCGATCTGGAGTTGGCAGTCGCTGACGCTGACCTCGTGATCGAGGCGGTCCCCGAGGACCTCGATCTCAAGCGGAGGGTCCTCGCCGATGCGGAGGCCCACGCGTCCGACGACGCCGTACTCGCGACCAACACGTCCTCGCTGTCGGTGACCGCCATCGCGGACGCCCTGCACCGGCCGGAAAGCGCTGTGGGCCTTCACTTCTTCAATCCGGTACACATAATGGCGCTGGTCGAGGTCGTCGTCGCGGAGCAAACCGACGAAGACACCCTCGCGTTCGCCCACGAGTTCGTCGAGGGGATCGACAAGACGCCGATCGAGGTGCGCGATTCCCCCGGCTTTGCCTCCTCGCGGCTGGGGGCCGCGCTCGGGGCGGAGGCCATGCGGATGGTCCAGGAGGACGTGGCCGGTCCCCGGGACGTCGACCGGGCGATGGAACTCGGGTACAACCACCCGATCGGACCGATCGAACTGGGCGACGTGGTCGGGCTCGACGTTCGGCTGGACATTCTCGAGTTCCTGCGCGAGGAACTGGGCGAGCGCTTCCGGCCGCCCCAGATCCTCAAGCGCAAGGTCCGGGCCGGCAAACTCGGGAAGAAGACCGGCGAGGGGTTCTACGTCTGGGAGGACGGCGAGGTCGTCGGGATGGGCGGTCGCGATGAGGGAGGGAGCGACCGACCATGACGATCGAAGCCGTCGCTGCCGACCACGAACACGTCAGGGCCGACACCGACGAACCGATCGAGGGTGCCGTCACGGTCACGATCGATCGGCCCGAAGCCCGGAACGCGCTCGACGGGACGGTGCGCCGCGAACTAAAGGCCCTCTGTGAAACCATCGACGACCCGGAAAGCGACCACGACGTCCGCGTCGTCGTCCTCACAGGATCTGACGAGGCGGGCGCGTTCGTCGCCGGTGCGGACGTCGAGGACCTCCGGGATCGGGATTACCGCGAACAGCGCCTGGCGAGCGAGCGCCCGCGGGTCTACGAGACGGTCGCGGACCTGCGCCAGCCAGTCATCGCCCGGATCAACGGCCACGCACTGGGCGGGGGCTGCGAACTCGCGCAGGCTTGCGACGTCCGGATCGCCCACGAGGACGCCAAACTCGGCCAACCCGAAATCGGGTTGGGACTCATCCCCGGCGGCGGGGCGACCCAGCGACTCCCCAGGCTGGTCGGCGAGGGGCAGGCGATGCGCTTGATCCTCACGGGCGAGATCATCGACGCCGCGGAAGCCTTCAGGATCGGCCTCGTCGACGTGGTCTGCGACGACGAGGAGTTCGACGATCGAGTGACCAACCTCGCCGGATCGATGGCCGAGAAGAGTCCCGTCGCGCTCGAATACGCCAAGCAGGCGATCCGGGCGAGTTCCAGGATGGATCTGGACGAGGGGATCGAGTACGAGGCCGAACTGTTCGCCGGCCTCTTCGCCACCGGGAATCCGCAGGCGGGCATCGACGCCTTCCTCGAGGATCGAGAACCAGAATGGGACGGGCGGTGACGGGCTGCGGACTCTCACTCAGTCGTTGGAGTCGGCTTCCCGCAAGTACTCGGGGTCGTCGAACGGTTCGTCCTCGCCCTCCACCGCGATCACGTCGAGGGCCGTCACCTCGGCACCGACGTCGAGCAGGCCCGCCAGCGAGGGTTCGGTTCGGCCCTCGTCACCGCTGACGAGTTCCTTGACGTAGAGCCCACCTTCGCCGTGGACTTCGATAGTGGCGTGACTGTCGTCCTCCAGGTCGCCCGAGATGGCGTAGACGGTCCGCTCGCGAGTCAGGTTCGCCCGGCGATGGTCCACGCGCTGGGGCGTGTACTGTTCGACGGTCGTCCCGGCGAGGTCCTCGAGGGCCGTCTCGAACGCGTCGACGTCGACAGCACCGTCGAACTCGACCTCCATCCAGTAGGTCTTCGAGGCGTCGAGTTCCTTGACGCGCTCGACCATCTCGTGGGTCGCCAGGCGGAGCCCCACGATCTCGACCACCTCGCTCTCGTCGTTGATCCGCTCCTCGAGGGCCTCGACGTCGGGGCTCCGCCGTGTCGGTTCTTTCACCTCGAGGACGAAGGGCCGGCCGGTCCCCAGCATCAGGGCGTCCACGTCCTCCCGGCCGGCGCCGTGGAACAGCGCCTCCGCCCCGTCCATCGCTTCGCGGACGTGTGGGGCGACCTCCTCCTCGACGCTGGTCGGATACAGGTAGCCCGTCCCGTCACAGTACTCGCACGGTTCCTCGCCGTCATCGCTGAACTGCTTGCCGCTCCCGCCACACTCGCGGCAGGGCCACTCGGTCTG
>JBKEGM010000128.1:0-6951 GCA_046710005.1 Natrialbaceae archaeon | reverse complement strand
ATCGCATCCTCGAACTCGCCGACGGCAGCCTGACCGACGTGACCGAACAGGATCCGACAGATGGTGCCGGGAACGACCCCCGAGGGGTGGGAGCGAATGGCGGACGCCCATGAAGCCCCGGCAGGTGTCGGGACGGCCACCGAGCGCGGCAGACGACTCCGCGCCGGCGTGAAGTCACACGTTCGGGCATTCGTCCGAACGCCGATCAACGTCGTCCTGCTCGTCGCGCTCCCCATCGTCATGGTTGAGGGGTACGGAATGGCGATGGGGGCGTTTCCGTCATTGCCGTTTCTGAACCCAGAACAAATGGTCGAGATGGGCCGAGTCAACGGCGCCATCTACACCGTCTCGTTCTTCGCGGGCGTCCTGGGGTTGTTCCAGGTCATCAGCGCCCTGCAGGCCGACGAGCGCCTCCGGATCTGCGGGTACTCACGCGCCGAACTCTTTCTCACGCGACTCGTGACCGTCGTCCTGGGGACCCTCGTGATTACCCTCGTCTCGCTCGCAGTGCTCTGGTACAGCACGCCGGTCGAAGCGCCAGTCGCCGCCTTTGGCGGCCTCGCACTCGCCGGCCTGCTTTACGGTCTGATCGGGATGCTGGTCGGCGCCGTTCTGCCACGGGCGCTCGAAGGGTCGCTCGTGATCGTCTTCGTCGTCGATGCGGACGATTTTCTCTCGAGCGGGATGCTCGACCTTGACGCCCTAATATTGAACGCCTTCCCGTTGCACTTTCCCCACCAGTTGTTCCGCGATGCGGTCTTCGACGGGAGCGTCGCATCGGGCGACGCCGCCGGGGGCGTCGCGTACCTCCTCGTGGCCCTCGCCGTCGTGGCGGTCCTCTATGTCAGCCTAACAGGTGACGGAGGTGTCGCCGCATGAGCCCGCTGGGTTCCGGTCGCCCCTCGACCGCCTTCGAGATGGGCTTGCGGGAGTACGCTCGGACGCCCGTTCTGCTTGCTTTGCTGTTCTTTTTACCCGCGTATTTCGTCGGTATCTTCGTCTACGTCCTTCCGGCCTCCGAAGTGCCGATCACGGTTCCAGGGTCGGGCCGGACGGCCGTCTTCACAATCGAGGCGTATGGCGTCCTGCTGGTACCGATGATGGGCGCACTGATCGGCGGCCTGGCCGGACTGTTCGTCATGCTGACGGCCCGGGAAGCGGACGGCCGACTCGTCGTGGCCGGCTACCGGCCGATTCACTTGGTGGTCGCCCGCTACGTCCTGATCGCCCTCGCTACTCTCGTCGCCATCGGCGTTTCGCTTGCGGTCCTGTCGATCGAGTTCGTCCCGGAACGAATCGGGTGGATCGTCGCCGCATCGCTGCTCGTCGGGCTCATCTACGGGGTTCTCGGGACCCTTTCGGGACTCGTTTTGAGCCGTCTGGCTGGCGTCTATACAATGCTCATGCTCCCGATGATCGACGTGTTTTTCTTCCAGAATCCACTGGTCGAGGAGTACCACTGGATTGCGGCGTACCTGCCCGCCCATGGCGTCATCAAGGTGGCTACCGACGCGGGATTCACGGAACAGGTGAGTCTGGATCCGCTGCTCGGATCCGTGGGGTACTTCGGCCTCGGTGCGCTCCTGGCAACCGCCGCGTTCTATCGGTCATTACGGGTCTAACCACTCGCTCGGGTCGGCCAGGCCGCGGTGAAATCAACGTTTGACCTACCACGAAGTACTTACCTCAATGGAAGTATTCATCATTTATGAACTCCATCGCCGACCTCACCGACGAAGATCGTGCCCGGGCCGCTGTCGAGGCCGCCGAGCAGGTGCGGGCAACCCTGCGGGCCCACCCCGATCGACATGTCGACGCCCGGTAAGGGTGAGTGGATCAATCCAGAACGACGTGGACCAAACCGACCTGAACATCCGAATGAGTCCCGGTGGCTGACCGATCTCCTCACCTCCGACGACTCATCGAGGGGCCTGGCTGAGCTCGAAAGCCAGCACATCGTTCCCCTGAGCGCGCGGAAATCTGACTCGCCAATTCGGTCCTCAAGCGCGGCCGGCACCTTTGGCGGATCGCCGTTCCTGGTTCTGACCGCGGTCGCGGTAGTAATGAGAGGGTACCGGGCACTGCGCCCATACATTGGAAACCTATCCCACACCGAGTGCGTGGCGAAACCATTATACTGTAGTCACAAAATGCATCTATGTGGTTCCACCATCGGTTCGACGGCGGATCTCTAAAGGTACGATTGCGATTGTGGTCGTCGTCCTCTTACTGTTGAGTGGGTCATTGACGCTTACCTACGAAACCCCACAACTCGAGGCCAATACCGTCGATTCCCCGACAAACGGGACGACGATTGTCGCCACCCAAGGGTGGAACGCCGGAGGCCATTCCCTCTCCGATCGACCGGCCCGGCTCGTTGCCCTGGGCCCGAACGGGACCACCGAATGGATCCACGACGGGGCGGACGAACCCCGAAACTGGTTCTACGACGTGGACCCGCTTCCCAACGGGAACCTGCTCGTCGTCAATCCTGTGCCGGGGACGACCGTGGTCTACGAGTACGACCCGGATACCGGCGAACGTGTCTGGACGGAACGGTTCGACCTCCCGGATATACACGACATCGATCTTATCAACGGGGACGAACTCCTCGTGGCCGGCATCAATTCCGACGAGGATCAACGTAGCCAGGACCGGGTGTTCATCTACAATCTGACTCGGGACGAGGTCACCTGGGAGTGGTACTTCGAGAACCACTATCCCGACGATGCCGGGGAGGGCGTCATGACACGGGACTGGACACACGTCAACGACATCGACCAAATTCGCGACGGTGAATTCCTCGTCTCTGTGCGGAACTTCGATCAAGTGATCGCCGTCAATCGCTCGACAAAAGCGATCGACCTGCGCCTCGGTCGTGATGGCGATCACGAGACGATGTACGAACAACACAACC
The DNA here is from genome assembly GCA_046710005.1 of Natrialbaceae archaeon. Classification (GTDB taxonomy): domain Archaea; phylum Halobacteriota; class Halobacteria; order Halobacteriales; family Natrialbaceae; genus DATFIX01. The sequence continues at coordinate 4,034 of JBKEGM010000128.1, read as the reverse complement.
CACAGTACATCGAAAGCGATGACGGAACGCCGACGATCCTCGTGGCTGACTCCGAGAACGACCGCATCGTCGAGTACGAACGCGTGGGTGGCCCGGCGGGTGAGGGCGAATGGCGGCGGACCTGGAAACTCACGGGTGACTTTAACTGGCCACGTGACGCGGATCGGCTGCCGAACGGCAATACGCTGATCGCGGACTCGATGAACCACCGCGTGATCGAAGTAACCCCAACGGGCAACGTGGTCTGGGAAGCGACCGTTCCGTGGGCGACGTACGACGTCGAACGAATACCCTACGGCGACGAGGGACAGCTCGCCTACGAAAACCAGAGCGATGCGCCAACGATGAACGACCTTGACGCCGAAGGCGCATACGAACTGCACGGCGGGGCGGAGACTGGAGTGAAGGGGCTGCCGCCGCTCCCGACTGCCATAGCCGGAATCGTCGCCGGAACCCCGCTGGCGGGGCCGCTAAAATGGGCCGCAATGCGGTGGTACCACGTCGCCCCGTGGTTCACGCCAACCTGGATGCCGACCTGGGCGGCCTCGTTGCTGGTGGTCAGTCTGATCGTCCTCGTGGTGCGATTTATTGGGAGCCGCATTTACCGAAGCCAGCGTTTGCGTCGTCACCTCCGGGAGCTCCGGAACCACCTCTCGTGAACGACCTGCGCGTCGATCGTTGTTACCGCCGACAGGGGGGCCCGAGCGACCGGCAATCGGCCGGTTCCCAAACCGTTTTCGCGCTCGCCGCCCGCTACCTGGATATGACTGCCGCAGCCGATCTCGTGCTAACCAACGCCGAGGTACACTCGCTCGCCGAACCGGACGAGACCGCCGAGGCCATGGCGATCCGGGACGGCACGATCGTTCGAGTCGATAAAGAATACGAGGTCAATTTCCTCGTCGGGATCGACACGGACGTGATCGACCTCGAGGGGCGGGTCGTTATTCCCGGGTTCGTGGACGCCCATACTCACATGGAGCAATTCGGCCAATACCTCGTCCACGCCGACCTTTCTGCCGTCGCGTCGCTCGACGAGGCTCTCTCGCGACTCCAGCAGGAAGCCGAACCCGGTGATGAAAGCGATCGCGACTGGGTCTTCGGCTTCGGCTGGGACGAGAGCAACTGGCCGGAAAACCGGTACCTGCAGAAGGAAGATCTGGACCGAGTGAGCGATGAGCGGCCGATCGCCGCCGTCCGGGTCGACATGCACCTGGCCGCACTCAACTCGGTCGCCCTGGAACGGCTTCGCGCCGAGATGCCCGACGATGACGTTCGGACCGAGAACGGCGAACCGACGGGCGTTGTCGTGGAGGACGCCGTCGAACCAGTTAGAGACGCCGTTGCGTCCGACCCTGCCGAAACCCGAAAACTCCTCACCGCGGCCCGGGACGCGGCGCACGAACTCGGCGTCACGGGCGTCCACGACAAGGTCCGGGATTCGCACGCGCCACGGGTCTACCGGGAACTCGACGATTCGGACGAACTTGGCCTGCGGGTTCGGATCGACTACTGGAGCGACCACCTCGACGCCGCCCTCGAGACTGGGCTCAGAACGAATCACGGAAGCGAAATGGTCAGGGTGGGCGGCATCAAGAGTTTCACCGACGGGAGCATCGGCGGACGGACCGCCAAGCTTTCCGAGCCGTTTGCTGACGACCCCGAAGAAACCGGGAAGTGGGTCGTCGATCCCAACGACCTTCGGGACCTGGTCGATCGTGCCGATCGCGAAGGGTTTCAGCTTACCGTTCACGCCATCGGGGACGAGGCGACACGCGAGACAGTCGCGGTCTTCGAGAACTGCGACAACCCCGAGGGCGCCCGCCATCGCGTCGAACATGCAGAACTCGTGGACCAGGACGTCCTCGTCCGCATGGCCGAGGCCGGCATTGTCGCGTCCTGCCAGCCGAACTTCCTCAAGTGGGCGGGCGAGGAGAGCCTCTACCAGGACCGCCTCGGCGAGGACCGCCGGCGCCGATCGAACGCCTTGCGAGAACTCCTCGAGGCCGGCGTCCCGCTGGCCTTCGGCAGCGACTGCATGCCACTGGATCCCCTGCTGGGCGTTTACCACGCCGTCAATGCGCCCGACGAGCGCCAGCAACTCTCGGTAACGGAAGCCCTCCGGGCGTACACCAAGGGAAGCGCCTACGCTGGCTTCGACGAAAGCCGACTTGGAACCATCGAGGAAGGGAAGCTGGCCGACCTCGTAGCCCTGGAGCGTTCGCCCTGGGAGCATCCGAACGCCATCGAGGACATCGACGTGACGCTGACGGTCGTCGACGGCGAGGTCGTCCACGACGCCAGGCCGCAGGGCTGGTAACCGATCGAGGAGTCAGAGCTTCTCCGCGTTCCGTGCCTGTTTGGATCGCCGGTCCAACTGATCGAGTCGGTGATCGATCGCCCGTTCGAGGTCGTCCGGCAGGTCCGCGCCGGCGTCGTCAAGGCGGTCAGCGATGCGGCCGAGCCGGTTCTGGACGGCTTCAAGACTCTGATCTGCCGCCCCGCGTTCGCCGGCCGCGGCCCGGTCGGCGGACCGCTTGGCAGCCTCCCCTACCGCTTCCAGTGCCTGTGTGAGGCCCTGGATCGCGGTCTCTTGGCCGCCATCGCCGCCCTGGCCGTTCCCACCGTCGTCCCCGCTGCCGTCCGAAACGTCGTCATCGTCGCTCCCCCCGTCGCCGTTGGACGACTCGTCGAGCGCCTCCACGGCGGCGAGGGTTTCATCCACCACGTTCGCGATATACTCGGCGAGCGACCCCTTCCCAGTCCGGGGATCGTCGATCCTGACTCGCGCTTCGTCGGCGGGATTGACGCGGAACGCCCCGACCTCGTCGTCCGCGTCCCTGACCTCGGTCGTGTATGCGCCGCCCCGATGCACGTACACGGCGTCGGGGCCCAAGAGCGGTGCGTCGTACAGCCGGCCGGCGAAGTCGTCCTCGATCGCGAGGTCGGTCAGGTCCGCGTCCGTTCCATCGGCGTCCACTTCGAGTTTCGTCGCGTTCTCCCGGGCGACCAGTGGGATCTCCCCGCTCACGCCGGCCACTGCCGGTCCGTCGCTGTCGTCCGAAACCGCGACCGTCTCCCTTTGTGGTTCGACGCCGGCGCCGTTCACCGTCAATCGATGGTCGCCCGCCGGGATGTCTAGCACGGCGGCCACGCCGGCGAACGTCGGGACGGCTTCGGGCTCACTTTCCAGGAGCGCCACCACCTCCGTCGAGAGGTTATCCGTGGTCAGGCCCTCATTCTCGGGGGCGTCGTCGGACACGATTGCCTCCGTCACGCCGGCAATGACGGCGTTGATCGGTGTCGGGTCGCCGATGGCGTCGTACCGGTCGGACAGGGACGCACGGTGGCTCGGGTCCGAAACGTCCGCGGCCGGTTCGTCGTATCGGGGCTGCTGCCAGGGGACGCCGCTGGTCGAGATATATTTCGCGATGACGTCCTCGGCGAACGCCGGCACCGCGAACTCGAAGTTGAGCTGGGGGCCACTGAAGTTCGTGATGTCCGCCAGTTCGCTCGAGGGGGCAGGCTCGTACCCGATGTCGGCGTCCGCCTCGCGCCCCGCGTACCCGAAGACCCGGCCCGTCGACCGTCCCGGGAGGTCGACCGGCGGCGATCGGATGTCGGCAAACGAGCCCACCGTCAGGGAGTCCGGGATGAGATCCTCGCCTTCGACCGACGGAAGCCGGTCGTGCTCGTGGAGCGGCGCTCCGTCGAGTTCCGGCACGAGGTACGGCAACCGCGAACCCTCGTCCCTCGGAAGGCCGTACGCCACCGGGATTTCCGCGAAGCGCTCGATCCCCTCGAACGCGCTGTTGGTGATGTCAGCGAAAGAGCCATCGAACGGGAATCGCTGGAACCGCTCCGCCGCGTCGTTAAGCGACAAAGCGCTCGAGTGCGAGCCGAGTTCCGAGAGGATTCGCGGGATCTGCTCGGGATCCGGATCGAGGAACTCGTTGTTTGGGACGCGCCCCGAGTGGGAACTGGCGACGTACAGTTGCGGCTCGTCGGTTTCGGTGTCGACGAAGACGTGTAGC
>JBKEGM010000127.1:0-7039 GCA_046710005.1 Natrialbaceae archaeon | reverse complement strand
GGGCATCGACGCGGAGGGCAGGTGGTGCGATAAGACTCCGTCCCGCCTCCTCGTACACCAGCATCGCGTCACGGAAGTCAAGGCCCATCCCCCCGTACTCCTCCGGCATCTGTGGCGCGTACACGTCATATTCGCGGGCCTGTTCCCGAAGTTCGTCGATCGTCTCCTGTGATACCTGCTCTCCACCAGGCCGCTCCCTGTCGAGCGGGAGAACGACCTCGTTCATGAACGTCCGCGCCCGCGATGCCACTTCTCGTGCTGTTTCTGAGTCGTTATATGCGATATCCATCGCTCGGCGAAACTTCCTGCCGTGATGGCATATAGATTAGGGTGGTTCCCAGTATACCAGACTACGGGCGTGTCCGCCAATCCGTGGGAGTCGTCGAGTGATTCGCCAGCCGGTTCTCCGGGCCATCAGCCAAAGAGAGGGTCCGTCGTCCGGCTATCAGAGCGGCTCATCCCCGGTGATAATCCGGTCTAGTCGATCGACGATTTGCGGGACCGCTTCCTCCATCTGCGCGTGGAACGGGTTGTCGCTCCCCTCGAGAGATCTGGCGTAGAACACCTCACAGGCTGCCGCCTCCTTGAACGTCGCCAGGGCCCGATAGAACCGTTCGTTATCGAAGGCGATACCGCTCTCGGCCTCGTATCGCGAGACGAGTTCCTCGCGGGACGGGTAGCCGTCGCGAGCGAGGAACGACGGATTGACATCCGGTAACACCGGGTCGGGATCCTTCGCGTCGTGCCAATGGATGAGGAACCACCCGAGGTCGGTGAGCGGGTCCCCGAGCGTACTCATTTCCCAGTCGAAGACGCCGATGATCTCCGGGGGCTCCGTCGGTCCGAACATCACGTTGTCGAGCTTGTAGTCGCCGTGGACGATTGCGTGCGGGTGGGACTCGGGGCAGTGTTCCCGTAACCAGTCGTGACCCGACGAGAGGGTGGCGAGTTCGTCGGTGCGTTCGGTCCGCTCCAGCGCCCATTCGACCTGGTCGTACCACAGTTCGACCTGTCGTTCGGTGAACCCCTCGGGTTGCCCGAGGTCGGAGAGCCCGACCGCTTCACTGTCGACCGTGTGGATGCTCGCAAGCGTGTCGACGAGTTCCGTCCCGAGTGCGGTCCTGAATGACGGGTCCGCGAGCCGGTCGGGTTCAGCGTCGCGAACGACATCCCCCTCGAGACACTCCATGAGATAGAACTCGCTCTCTAGAACGGAATCGTCCTCGCAGGCCAGAACCGTGTCTGGAACCGGGACGGCGGTCCTCTGGAGGGCGTTCATCACGCGGTACTCCCGCAGGACATCGTGTGCGGAGTCCGATGTCGCACCGGACGGTGGCTTCCGGAGGACCAGGTCGCGAGACCCCCACGTGACGAACAGGGTATCGTTGGAGCGACCGGCCTCGTCTACTGTGAGTTCAAACGTGTCCGCGGAACCGAACTGTTCCTCCAGGTACCCGGCGAGGGCATCCCTGTCAACGGGAACGCTGCGGGTCATCGACCCGCCCCCGTCCGGTTGAATCGCGTCGGTCCACGCCCGCTGGCTCCGGGGAGACATCCGACCGGCGTCCAGGTCCGTTTGCGGTTCTTGCCGGGGTCTACCCCCCAGTGGCCGGAGAAGTTCCGGATCGGTATCGTGGATCTATCAAGGGCAGTACATATCCGGCCCGTGCTGCTATCTTGGCTACTCACCATACCTCAGGTACACGGTGTGGACCCATTTATAATCTTAGTCGCGGGATGCGTGCTCCGGTCGGTGGGGGGAGACACAATGTTGCGCATGGCGTCCATATCCTCCGGTCGAACCCACAGGGCGGACAGAAGCGTTCGACAGCCCCCAGTGAAAACAGCTACAGCACCCCGATCACTCCGGAGCGGTGATGACTCCGTTGTCACGGAGTTCCCTGAGATCGCCTTCGCTGTATCCACACGTGCGGAGGACGTGTTCCGTATGCTCTCCCATATCGGGGACGGAGTCCCCGCTTCCCGCCAACCCGGATTCCACCTCCGCGGGGTAGCCGATGCGCGGGAGTTCATCGTCCCCGGTCACGATCCCCCGACTCCGGACCTGTGGGTCGTCGAGTACTTCGGTCGGGGTGTTAACCAGTCCGAGCATCACGTCCTTCTCCCCCAGTTCGGACTCCCACTCGTTCCGAGTTTTCATCCGGAACGTCGACTGGAGTTCCTCACGGACGGCCTGCCGAACTGCCGGATCGTCGGACCGGTGTTTCTCCAGAAGATGCTCGGCCCCGAGTTCGTCGCAGAGGGTCTCCCAGAACTTCGGTTCGAGGGCCGCGATGGTGACGTAGCGATCGTCTTTCGTCTGGTATACGTCGTAGCAGGGGAATTTCCCCGTGAGTTCCGTCTGTCCGGGGCGGGGGTCCTCTCCGTACATCGCTGGGCCCATCACGGCCTGAGAGAACGAGAGGAGCGTGTCTAGGATCGAGATATCGATGTATGCTCCATCGCCGTCACCGAGCTCTCGACTGAGTAGCGCACTCACGATACTGAGTGCCGAGAAGACCCCACCTGCCATGTCCCCGATGGGGTACCCCGGGATTCTCGGAGTCTCGTCGGCTGCGTCGCGTGTCATATCGACGAGTCCAGCGAAGCCGCTGTAGTTGAGGTCGTGGCCAACACGATCGCGGTACGGACCCGACTGTCCGTATCCCGAGAGTGAACAGTAGATGATGTCCTCGTTGTACTCGCTGACATCGTCGTATCCGACATCAAGACGGTCTGCAACCCCCGGTCGGAACTGTTCGAACACGACATCGGCGTCCTCGGCGAGCCGGTAGAACGCCGCCTTGCCCCGTTCGTCCTTGAGATCAAGCGTGACACTCTTTTTGCCTCGATTGATCGCCGTGAAGACGGCACCTTGCCCGCTCGGAGCGATCGGCTCGGTAAACCGAGCATAATCACCAACGTCGGGGGGCTCTATCTTGATGACCTCAGCACCCATGTCGGCGAGCAGTTGCGATCCGTACGGTCCCGGAAGTAGTCTGGTGAGATCGAGAACGGTCACATCACTCAGATCCATGTCTCCAGTATCCTGCTCGAAAAGCAAAAAGGTATTCCAGACCAGCACACAGCCGACTGTCGGCTGCAATCAGCGCAGCACCATGCTCAGTTCCCGGGCCTCGATGTAGGCCAATCCGCGTTCCTGTGCGTAGGTGCGTACGTCCTTCTCGGGCAGCGGCGCTTCGATCTCATCGTCTCGCATCCTGCAGATCACCGTCGCCGGGGGGTGTCCCGCGGTTTCGGCCAGGGCGAGACTCAGCTCGGGTGAATCCTGTCTCTCGGGGAGGAGCCCCGGTACAGCCCGGAGTACGTCCACACAGCCGGGAGTATGGAAGTTCGCTTCGAAGTCAGACGATTGCGGGTCGTCTGCAGCAGCCGCGAGCGCTGTAATCGTCGACACTCTGTCCTGATCGGTAACGCTGGTCCGGCAGTTCCGGCGAGTGGCCGTGACCGAAAACGACGGACGGATGCAGTCCCCGTCACCGGCCGCTCCGGTGGTACCCCGGGAAGCATCAGTATCCTCCCCCGTGGGGAGCGTATCTTCAAGCACTGTGACGGCCGAATCAGGGAGAGCCACACGGATGCGCCCGCCGGTATCGGTTCGGAAGCGTTCGATGTCCTCGGTTGTGACGGCCGCTGCGGGGTAGACGATGTCGGTTTCGGCCTCCTGATCGCCGAGCCCACGGATGAGAACGGGTTCCGTTCGGCGGAAGGCCTTGATCGCCTTGCCGACGTATCCCGCGACATCGATGAAGCTCTCACTCCGTGACATAGAGCTTCACCTCGTCCCCCGTCTCTAATGAGAGTGCATCGCGAAGCGCTATGGGGGCAATTATTTCGACGATCGAGCTGTCATGGTGGGTCCGCTCTGGGACGAGTATATGGGCGGAGTCATGCGACTCGCTCTCGGCGCGCAACGAAACCGCGTAGCAGGTCGCCGCACCGTAGGTCTTGTCTTCGGTCTCCCATTTGTCAATCGGGATGCCATCGAGGGTTTCAATCTCATCGCGGCAAACGCTTTGCCGGTCCATTTCGATGTTGAGCGTTCCGGGGAATGGTTCGTACCCCAGTCTTTCACGGAACTGGCGCTGGTAGCCGTTGAGCGAAATGAAATGCTGCCCATCTCCACTGCCGTCGGTGAGGGTTCCAGTGAGTGGGGGCAGCCGCCCTGATTCGAACATACTGCGATAGTCTTGGTATTCACGGCGGAGGATGTCGGTTCCCTGATCGGTGATGGTGACGTGCTGCTTGCCGTCACTTCTCCGTCGCTCGACGTAGCCAGCCTCTTCGAGATCGTCCAGCCCCCCCTCGATCAGTGTTGGGGAGAGCCCCAACGATGCTGGGGTATCTCCCTCACTGATTCGAATCTCGCTATCAACCCCCCCGTTGATAGCGAGACGTTTGAGCAGCGTCAGCGTCTCGCCGCCGATACTCCTTCGATTTGGCGGTGCAGTTGTCATTCTAATATTCGATGGATGGGCGTGGTAGCATCTGGCATGGCTGTGCGGTATCGGCTCCTTTGTCGGATGTGGTAATAAGCCTTCGGCCGGAAAACTGCCGGTAGATTCTGCTGTTCCTGGACTCTCGATGTCCAAGGTGCTGTACTGGGAGAGTCGAACAAGTTAATAGCTATCGATGTACATAACGATTTATGCCTCTCGCTACAGTTCGTACCGTCCGAGAAGTAGGTTCACAGATGATTGCCATCGAACTCGAGTCACCGCCCGAGTTCGATGCGGACCCTGGCCAGTTCGTGAAGGTGGAGGCGACGAAGGATGGTGATACTGAGTCCGGGTACTACACGCTCTCTTCACCGACTATCGATGAGACGTTCGAAATAACCGCAAAATACGATAGTAGCGGAACCGTCGGTCCGTGGCTCGCCGAGCGGGAAGCCGGCGACGAAATCAGTTTTACGGGTCCATACGGAGATATCAGATACACGGGAGGACACGATGTTGTCGTTGTCGCGAGCGGCCCAGGAATCGGTCCTGCCGTCGGAATCGCCGAGCGAGCACTGGATACCGGTGCCGAAGCGACCGTCATCTACCATGAGGCATCCGCGTACAGTGACCGTCTCGAACAGCTTGATGAACGAGGGGCGCGAATCCACTACGTCTCCGAGTACCACGAGATAGTCGATCAGTTCCAATCCGCTGACTCATCCGCGACCTACGTGTTCGGGTTCGCAGAGTTCATCTCCTCGGCCAAGGACGCGCTCGCCGCCGCCGGAATTGACTCGGAAGTAGTTCACATTGAGAACTTCGGCCCCGAATAACTTTGTCGGAGACGTGGTAGGCAGTCAAAAGGCTTCGAACCAGAATTAAGCTGTTTTGCTGCCCGTCATCTTCGATTGAACAGATGTACCGGGGCTCAGTTCACGACTATAGACCGACAACCGATACTGGAAAGAGGTTCTGAGAGGGGAACTATTCTCGGGTGAATGACCATAGACCTTTTATTATTACCTCGAGAATGCCATTCTATGGCTCACCCCGACGAACAGCAGACAAACATCCCTCGGCAGCAGTTCGACTTCGTACATCAACCGGAGACGGATCAATCGTTCGAGAACGCGTTAGCCAAGGCTCGAAACGGTGAGCGACTGACTGTTGCCGATGGGGTTGAGCTAATAACCACGGGGACCGAACATCTCCGAATCGATGTCCAGCGGAAAGAGGCTGTTCTCGAGGCAGCCGACCGACGACGGGCGGAGCAGGTCGGGGATGAGGTCACGTTTGTCGCGAATCTCAACAACAACGTCACGACAGCCTGCAACACGGGCTGTCTCTTCTGCAATTTCAAGGATCGCTCCGAACAGTTCCGAACATCGTATCAAGACGATCACGGCGGGTTTACGAAAACACCTGCAGAATCGCGGGCTATCGTCGGTGACGCGATTGAAAGCGGCATCTACGAAGTAACATCTGTGTCAGGGCTGCATCCAGCGTTCGCACTCGACGATGAACATCGCGAAATACTCGATATGAGCGGCCGCAACGATCTGAACTACCGTCCACCCAGCGAGTATGAGAAGAGTCCCGGCACCTACTGTACCCAGATGGAGGCGATGGATGCCGGGGGGGTCCACGTGCATTCGATGACACCTGAAGAGGCGTATCACGCCCAGCGGGGGACAGACTGGGACTATCGGGAGGTTTACTCGCGGTTGCAGGCAGCCGGGCTTGATTCCGTTCCGGGAACAGCTGCCGAAATACTCCTCGACGAAGTGCGGTCGATTATCTGTCCCGGGAAGATCGGCACCGACGAGTGGCTCGATGCGATGGCCGCAGCAGCTGATGTGGGCCTGCCTATGACTTCGACGATTATGTACGGGCACGTCGAGAACGAGATGCATCGGGTCCTCCACCTCGAGCGGATTCGCGAGCTTCAGGACAGGACTGGGAATATCACTGAATTCGTCCCCCTCTCGTTCGTACATCAGGATACCCCACTCTACGACCGCGGCAGAGTCTCCGATGGAGCCTCTGATGCCGAGGACGAACTGATGATCGCTGTCTCTCGCCTGTTCCTCGACAATGTCGACCACATCCAGTCGTCATGGGTAAAATTCGGGGACGCGAAGGGACTGAAACTACTCTCCTGTGGGGCAGACGACTTCATGGGGACGATTCTCTCCGAGGAGATTACGAAGCGGGCAGGCGGAGGGTACGGTGAGTTCCGTTCGTTCCAGGACTATGTCGAGATGATTACTTCTATCGGTCGAATCCCGGTCGAACGGTCGACGGACTATCAGCAGTTCCGGCGGCTCGACCCCGATGATCGGCCGTATGGGCCGACACTTGGTCCGCAGGCAGATGGAACTCCAATGCTCCCTACTGCGTGAATCCCAGCACCACGGTGCCAGAGTGACGGGTGTGACAGCCCAGGTACCTACCATGCGGTGTCGAGAAGGCTCGAATAGGTGAATATCGGTTTCCCACACTGGCGTCCCGGGTGAAGAGACCATACACCTCAGAGTCGAGCACGTCGATACCGGTGAGGCATCTTCAGGGACAAG
>JBKEGM010000126.1:0-7072 GCA_046710005.1 Natrialbaceae archaeon | reverse complement strand
GGTCGATGCCGATCCAGAATCGCCAGGGCGTCGGACGTCGAGAAACAGGGATCGAGGAGCGCTGTCACGCGTCCCAAGGGTCCTCGACCGGCCGACCTTCCTCGGTTGGCGGCGCGAGATGGTCGACGAACGTTTCGACGTCCGGCTCGTCGACCGTTACTTTGACCGCCACGTCCCCGAGTTCGTCAGGATCGCCGACAGCGAAGTTAACGACGCCCTCGAAGGCGGCCTGCTTCTTCAGGGCGAACGAGAAAGCGTTCCCCTGGCGCTCATTGAAGAACTGCTTCCTGGCGGTGTCGAGGATCTCCTGGCGCCGGAGCAGTTCGGCGAAACGATCCAGGGAGTGGGTCTCAGCGACCAACTCGCCGTGTCGCTCCTCCACCTCGGCGTTCGGGAAGACATTGTGAATCGCGTCGGCCACCCGATCGGTTACCTCGGTGTCGTGGACCGGCGTGGTGATCCTGACGTCGATCTGGTACACGAAGCCGTCGGTCATGAGTCGGTCTCCTCCAGAAGTTCACGGACGCGTTCCTGAAACGATTCCAGCGAGCCCGTATTCTCGATCGTGACGTCCGCGTCGTCCATGGCCTCACCCATGCCGAACCCGAGTTCGCGATCGTCACGCGCCTCGAGCGGTTCGCCGTCCCCGTCGACGTTGTCCCGTCCGCGGTCGGTTACGCGCTCCTGTCTGAGTTCGAACGGGGCCTCGACGCTCACGAGCAGGAAGTTCTCGCCGAACGCCTCGCGGAACCGCTCGACCTCGACCGCCGAGCGGATGCCGTCGATCAGGACCGTCTCGTGCTCCGCCAGTTGCTCCCGGACGGGTGGGAGGGTGCGCTGGGCGATGGCGTCCGGCCCGTTCTCCTCGCGGAGGCGCTGGGCGACCGCGCCGTGGTGGTCGGCCGGGTCAAGCCCCCGGCGGCGGCACTCCTCGCGGACGACGTCACCCATAGTGACGACCGGGACCCCGACGTCCTCAGCGACGGCGGCCGCCTCGCCCTTGCCGCTGCCCGCCAGCCCCACGGTTCCGATGACTTTCATTGACCGGACATAACCACGAGCGGCGTATAATTCTTTCAGACTCGGATTCCGGGTCAGTCACCCGTCCAGTTGAGCGCATACCAGGAGACGAAGGCAGGGAAAACCCCGACGGTTTTTTGCCCAGCGGAACTGACCATCTGTTCGGGGCACGTAGCTCAGCCAGGATAGAGCGTCGGACTTCTAATCCGATGGTCGTGGGTTCGAATCCCACCGTGCCCGCTTCTGCGAGGAGTGCACACGACGAGCGAAGCGGACTCAGGATTCGAACTACGCGAGACGATGCCGAGTCTCGCCATCGGGTGAGAATCCCACCCTTCTCGCCAACCCAAATTTCGGTTGAATAGCAACGACAGCAAGATATTCGGTCGCTTTCGAAGCTCCAACCACGTCTGATATCGTTATCGCGGGGGTTTCTCGGCCACCCGCTCCAACGCAATCTGGGGGTTTCACTACAGACGACGAGGTCCTGGATAATATATCGGTGAGTAAACACTCCCTGTGCAGGTCTGTAAGTGGGATAGGCACCACTCACTACGAAAAGCTCGCTACTCAAACTCCCGCAACTGGACAGTGAAAGATGCGTTGAGCCCCATGTCGCTATCTCGTCCGTCCGGACCCAAACTGTAGCTTTATCAACTTTTTTTAATTCTTCCCAGTGGTTGCATGAATCCTGGAACTAATTTGAGATATAATTTCAATTTTCCTAGTATATACGCCAGATATTGGCGGCCGGTATGGTGGTCGGCAGATGACGAACGGGTGTTCTCCCTCGACGAGCATAAATATATTTTTATAAGAAGGGCTATATGCTCTGGGAGTAACTACCACATATACATGGACCAAGAAAAAATGTATCGCTCGGGACGAGATATATCTACTGCTGGAATTGGCCGTCGGCAGATACTCACTGCGGGCGGGCTTTTGGCTATGGGCTCTCTCAGTGGTTGTCTCGACAGATTCGCGGGCGCGACGACTAATACTGGTGCATCGCCAGCAGCTCCGTTCGCAGGTTTTGGTCAGTACACAGGCCCATCGCCTTCTGGTGACCCCACTGTGTACAAACTCACTCCAACACTCTCTTCAAACCTGGGGGATGTCAAACTCGAAGCGTGGGTAACCGCACAGGCCATCGCAGCCAACTGTTGCTTCGACTACAACAGTGAAAATAGTCAAAGCAACCGAACCAACTACATGAACAGTCGGAGCAACCGAGCAACCATCCGTGGCCCGGGAGTTCCCGATTCGGATGCCGACGGACTCGGCGACTCAGTTGAAATCCGCTCTAGCGCATTGGAACTAGAGCAACAGCTTCTCTCCCAGACGGCGGCAGTGGCGTCCATCAGCAAGCGCAGTGCGCGAACCGGTCGGAATCCGGAAACCAACAAACCCATCAAAGAACATTTCGACGAAATGATGGCCACTATCGACGAGATACAGGCCAGACTGGAAGGCTGCTCTGACGACGTTTGCGTGACCGTCCGACAACACGCAGACGCACGATGGAGTCTGACTCAGCAGGCGGCAAAGCACTTTGAGAACGGTGAGTGGACCCACGCTGCAGAAACCGTCGAAAAGGTCCAAGCAATCGTCGAGGGAGACATTGGCCTTCTCGAATCATCGTTGAAAATCACTCCCTCAGAACAAGAAATCAGTAATGCGCGTCTTCAAGAGCTGACTGGTGCGAGTGACGATGACATCGCAGCGCTTTACGAGTTCCTCGCTGGCGAGCCCGTAATCAGCGAACAGTTCACCATCACGGTGCCTGATGCTCGGCTCCCGGGGAGCGACAGTGCACTCGTTGACGAGCTTACCCCGCGCCGCCTCGTCAAGTACGTGACTGGGCGAGCCGATGATAACGGTAAACTCTACGCGTGGGGCGACAACAATGTCGCAAAAGACGGGGGAGGAAACAATACCAACCCGATATACGAGGGAGAAGCAGTCGGTGGTGAGAATGCACTTAACCGCGACTCAATTATGAACAGTGGGGACGACGAAGGAAGCCCACTCTACAAGCCGGACGTATTCTCGTCCTACACATCAGGTCCCGTCGATACGGGCATCCACCTCGAAATCCTCGCCGAAGCGGGAAGAACCTCCGTATTATCGGTAACCGAACCGCCACAAGCCCAAGAGCGAACACCAGCCATCACAGTCAGTGCGGATGGGGACGCTGTTTCCCGCGCTGGGTTCGATGACTGGGAAGTCCTCGACCAACCGAACGCGGCTGCACCGGCACTGGTATGCCCGATAATGGTCGCGCCGCCGGATTGCCCGTCGCCCTTCCCGGCCCTACTGTACGTTCGTCGCTTGAAGCACGATGCCCAGTACATCTACACTGGTGGATGGATTATCGACGATGGATTCCTTTATGAGAATTCGACTGCCCTCTTGGCTGTCGGAGGTCCAACAGAAGTCATTGGTGTTGGCGCTGGTGATTTGAATGGAGATAGGTACGGTGACGTGATGGCTCTCCGACTGGCGGGAGACAGAGAGCGACGAGGTTCGCGGCTGTTCGATGGGACGCTTTCGGATGCGGTTGGCGAGGGTGTGCTTTCAGAAGCGGAAGGTGACAGAGTGGTTCGAAAGAAGCCGGGGAGAACGGCGCGGCAAGATGCGGCTACTGACGATGGAGTGCCGGTGGTGATGACTCAACAGGGACGACTTGTCCACTTCACAGGGTCAAACGCGTCTGATGAGGTGAAATTCAAAGCTGGGGCAGAACTCTCGAAGAGTGTGAACTGAACGCCGAGGCGTCGTTGTCCCCACGGTTTTGTATCGCAGCATCTAAAATTAGTGACGTATTTGGGTTTACTCAGGGTTTTCAGAATCCCTCGAGCTATGGGGACTTCGACTCTGTGGTCTCAGAGGTTCTCTCCTCCACTCAGCGTCGGTGATTCTGCCACGTCGGGGAGGCCTTCATCAATATAGTTCACGCCCCTGTAGTCCAGAGAGCCTCTGCCCGTCCGGGAGGAGATCTACCTGTATAGCTTGTTGCACGCTTCAAGATCAGTCACCAACCCGTCGCAACGCTTACAATAATTCCCACACTTACTCAGCAGCTTGACACTGCTCCAGACGGATCGCAGATAGTTGTCCCAGGAAGTGTACTCTGTCTTCGGGCGGAATCAAAGACTAGTCAAACATCTATAATAAAATGATTTATGTTATAAGCAGTTGAGTTTGGAGTGAATGAAGGCCAAACCCAACAAGGGCAAAAACACAACAGAGCGGTATAAAGCTGTCTTTCGTGAGTATCTGCGGGACCACAAGGAGTTTGTATCCACGGAAGAACTGCGCGACACACTAGCTGTTCCAGATTGGTATTTCGACAGTTCTACATTTCAAGTGATATTTTATACATCGCTCACTCATCGCGGTCCGGGAGTCACCGGAGCGGATCCCATAGCGACCCGAGCGCTAACGAACCCCCACACCAAACGAGAAACCATGAGCTACTTCGAGGACCTCGACGTCGGCGAGAGCGATTCGTTCGGACACTACGAGGTGACCGATGACGAAATTACGGACTTCGCGGAGGCATACGACCCCCAGCCCTTTCACGTCGATCACGAGGCCGCGAGTGAATCCATGTTCGGCGGATTGGTGGCCAGCGGGTGGCATACGGCTTCGATGACGATGCGGATGCTCGTCGAGGAGCAGTTCACCCAGGAGGGCGCCCTGGGCGCGGTAGGTGTGGACGAACTCCGGTGGCCGAATCCCGTTCGGCCAGGCGACGTGCTCCACGTCGGGGCCGAAGTGCTCGAAAAACGCCGAGACTACCGGCCCGGCGTCGGGCTCGTCCGGAGTCGGGTAGAGACGATCGACGACGACGGCGAGGTCGTCCAATCGTTCATCTCGCGGGTACTTCACGAACAGCGCGAGTGACGGGACGGTGGGAGTGAAGCTAACTTTACCCTGGAGCCGTGAACACTCATGCATGTCGCCCGCCGCCGACCGACAATCCTTCGGCGATCGCCTGGTATCGACGCTCACCGACGACCTTCCAGCTATCGCAACCGGCATCATCGTCGCGATGCCCGTTGCGTACGGCCTCCGATCGTGGACCGACGAGTTCGCGGTTTCGTTCTTCGTCTTGATTCTCGGGGGCGTCACCGTCCCGGGGCTGATCGATCGCTACAGCCCGGGATCCGGGATCCAGTCCGATGTTCTCTGGACGGTTGTCGGGTGCGTGGTCGTCTTCGCCGTCTTCCTGGGGCTGTTTACCGTTCTCGGGGAGGTGGCCGCCGGGATAGTGGCTGCCGCAACCGCATTCATCGTGGTTTCGCTGGGTGGACCGCTGCTCCTCGCGTATCTCACCAACGTGTAAGGAGGCCCTTACCCCACTGCAAGCTGTCGGTTTCAATCCATTTGGGACTCACTGCGTTCCGATCTCGCTACTCGCGAGACACCCCGCTCGCGCAAAAACCTCGATGAAAAAACCGCGTCCTCCGTTGATCTACCCGTCGAATCCGTTCTCACGGCTTGCTCGCCGTTCCGATTCGAGGTCCTCGCTGCGCTGGGACCTCGCTACTCCTCAAACCGAAACGTTCCATCCTGCTGGACCGCTTCGCCGTCGACCTCGATGAATGAGTCCTCCGCCCGACCTTTTTCCGCTCGCGTCGCCTCCGGCGTCCGCTCGCGCAAAAACGTCGATGAAAAACCGCGTCCTTCGTTGATCTACCCGTCGAATCCGTTCTCACGGCTTGCTCGCCGTTCCGATTCGAGGCCCTCGCTGCGCTCGGACCTCGCTACTCCTCGAACCGAAACGTCCCATCCTGCTGGACCACTTCGCCGTCGACCTCGATGAACGAGTCCTCGGCCATGTCGACGATCATATCCACGTGGACGGCAGATTCGTTGGTCTCGTTGTCCGGCCCGACGCATTCGGCATAGGCGCGACCCACGGCCAAGTGGATCGTATCGCCCATCTTCTCGTCGAACAGCATGTTATAGGTGAACCGGTCGATATCGCGGTTCATCCCGATCCCGAGTTCGCCCACATAGCGCGCACTCTCGTCGGTCTCGAGTACCTCGGTCAGGACGTCCTCGTTCTTACCAGCAGAGTGCTCGACGACGCGCCCCGCCTCAAAGCGCAAGAAGGCGTCCTCCACTTCGCGGCCCTGGTGGTAGAGCGGTTTATCGAACAGAACTTCCCCGTCGACCGAATCGCGAACGGGCGCAGTGAACACCTCGCCACCAGGGAGGTTCTTCTCCCCGTAGTCATTGATCGTCTCGTTGCCGGCAACGCTCATGGTGAGGTCGGTCCTGTCGCCCGAGACGATCCGCACCTCGTTGGCACCGTCGAGTATCTCGACCATTCTCGCCTGGTGCTCGCGTTGGGCGTCCCAGTCCTTGTTGATCGCGTCCCAGACGAAGTTCTCGTAGGCCTCGGTGCTCATCTCGGCGATCTGGGCGTTGGCTTCTGTCGGATACTGCGTGAGACACCAGCGCTTCGAGAGACGCTCGTTCCGGATCGCGGTCCGTGCACGCTGGTGGGCGCTGTTGGTCTCCGGGGAGACGTCACTCGTTTCGGTCACGTTCGCGTTGGCCCGGATCGCGATGTAGGCGTCCATCGATTCGACAAGCGCGAATTCGTGTTCCGGGGTCTCGAAATCGGTATCATGAGCCCGGAGAAACGCCCGTTTGGCGCGGTCACTTTGCATGAGAGCCACGGGCTGGGCACCAGCCTCGCCGAGCACTTCGTGCAGTGCCACCACGAGGTCCTCGGCCCCCGGCGGGGCGACGATCACGACCTCGTCGCCAGGGTCAATATCTGTCGAGTGATTGGCGACGATTTCCGCCTGCTCCCGAATGCGTGGGTCCATACTCGAACGGCCGGTACCCGGACGAAAACTGGTTTCGATTTACGGGGCTCGAAGACGACCGTCGGGGTCCTGGCAACAGTGAACTACCCCTGCCTACTCGGCGGCTTGCGCCGCCTCCTTGAGGCAGGGGCTTCCTGTTTCGACGACGCGACTTGCAGACACGGCAAGCGTGTCCACAGCGGTCGCAGTCTCCACAGGCGTGT
>JBKEGM010000125.1:0-7079 GCA_046710005.1 Natrialbaceae archaeon | reverse complement strand
CTCGGTGAGGAGTTCCTGGAGTTCCCGAGGTTGCTCATAGTCGACGATTTGCCCTCCAAACGTTAGAAATCCGCCCGTTTTTGATGAGGTCGAGACGAATCGCTCAGGAACGATTATCGAAATGAATATTTTGGAATAGCCTGGGTGAGGCCTGAAATCCTTCGCTGGATAGGCCGATCGGATCGTCGGCGGTAGATCCAAACAGCGATTGGGAGTGAAAGCACGCGTCCTCACTCGACGTGAACCGTTCGTTGCTCCGCCACGGGCAACAGCGGACGGTCCGGGAACGCCACCGACACGCGAACCGTTAGTTCCTCCACGTCGGCGCCAAACACGCCGACTGGAACCGTGGTGTCGTCAGTGAGGTACGTCTCCCGGGTCGTCATCACCCGGCCGTTGACCGTCACGCGAACCCCGACCGACGCGGCGTCCCCGGTATTCCGGATCCGAACCTCGCGCATATCATTCTCGCCGTGGGGAATCGACTCGGGGAACGTACCCCATTCAAAGTCGATCGCCGGTAGACTCCGAGCGCTCTCGAGGATTCGTTCGGCGACACCCGACGAGAGACCGGCCGCCATCAGCCCATCGGCACCTGCCTCCCGAACCGCGTCGGGCGTCGAGATGCCCTCAGTATCGAGTTTGCTCGCTCGACCTGACCCGACGCCGTCGATGGCCGTGAGACCGACTGCACCGTCCGGAACGCCATTCTCGACTCGGGCCTCGATCCGGCGGGCGAGGCTGGCGGCGTGAGCGTCCGCAAACCGTTCGAGAAACGCCCGACAGGCCGACAGTAGGCGAAGCGCATTCTGGCGGATTACCCAGGCGTCGCTCTGGAGATCGGGCGGGGTCGTCCCCGACATGCCGCCCCGGAGAATCGCGAGTACCTTTCGGGCGCTGGGGTCCAGGTCATCGCTTCTGTTCCCGAGAACGGCCTCGATCCCGTCGCGTTCGGACTGGCGCGCGCTCACGCTGTCGAACTCCGCTGCCGTCGCCACCGCCCGGAGGATCGCGTCCTGGGCAATCGAATCGCGCCTCGCGAGGTCGCGGAACCCGACCGCCGTGTCGAGCCTGAGATAATATTTCGAGGCCAGCGTCCCGAGGGAAGTGGCCTCGATCGAGAGGTCGTCGCCAGTTTCGACGAAGCCCCGCCCGACCAGGTCGTCCAGCACCCGCCTGACGCGGTCCCGAAGGTTTCCGAACTCGTACTCCGCGGGGGCCGACTGCGCCCGGACGTAGTAGAAGGTGGTCTCCAGCCACGCCATGACGTCGTCCAGGTCGCGGATCGTTCCCATCGCGATTTCGGCGTTGAGGTGGGCGTCCAGGTCCTCCGCCAGCCGGGACTCGATCGGCTTGCCGTCCCGCAGGAGGCGACGGTACTTGTCTGCCTCGGTGCCGTCACAGACGACCCAGCCGTACCCCACGTCGTCGTACTCCGGGCGGCCCGCGCGGCCAAGCATCTGGAGGATGTCCAGCGGGCTCATGTCCACCTCGCCCTCGAGCGGGTCGTGGTATTTCGTGTCCCGAATGACCACACATCGCGCAGGGAGGTTCACGCCCCAGGCCAGCGTCGACGTCGAGAAGAGCAGCTGGATCGTGCCCTCGCGGAACCAGTCCTCGATCAGGTCCTTGTCGGCCTTCGAGAGTCCCGCATGGTGGAAGGCGACCCCGTCGAGGACCGACTGGCGGAGGGTGTCGTTCTCGAGGTTCTGGCTCTCGGTGTGGAAGTCGTAGTCCCCGCGGGCGCCCATCGGGAGGTCGCGTTCGGCGATCACGTCGCGGGCCTTTTTCGCTGCCTGGACGGTGTCCTGGCGCGAGGAGACGAAGATGAGCGCTTGCCCGTCGTCCTCGATATGGGGTTCGGCAAGGTCTAGGGCCCGGTAGAGACGCCGATACTTGTCGGCAAAGGAATTCTCACCGTGGGTGTAGGTTCGAACGCCCGCGTTGAGTTCGACCGGCCGGTACTCGTCGCCGAACTGGAACGTACAGTGCTCCGGGGCGTCCAGCCAGGCGGCCACGTCGTCGACGTTCGACATGGTCGCCGAAAGGGCGACGATACGGGGATCAGTAAGCCTTCGGAGTCTCGAAATGGTTACCTCCAGGACGGCCCCCCGACGGTCCGAATCGAGGAGGTGGACCTCGTCGATGACACAGACGTCGACATCCTCGATGAACGAGTAGCGTCGTGTGTCGTGCTTGCGCGTGGCCGAGTCAACCTTCTCTGGCGTCATCACGAGGATGTCGGCGTGGGACGCCCGGCGCGGGTTGAGGTCTCGCTCGCCGGTGACGACGTACACCGAGTAACCTAGGTCCTCGAAGCGTTCCCACTCGCGTTCCTTTTCATTGGTCAGTGCCCGCAGCGGTGCGATGAAGAGTGCAGTCCCGTCCGCGCGGAGCGTCTCGGAGATGGCGACCTCCGCGAGCGCGGTCTTCCCGCTGGCGGTCGGGGCGCTCGCGACCACGTTCTCCTCGGACTCGAGCAGCGCCGGCAGCGCCTCTCGCTGCATCCGATTGAACGTCTCGAAGGGAAACGCATCGGCGAATTCGGGGAGGACGTCCTCGACGGCGTGTTCGGTCTCACCCAGGGAATCAACTCGACCTGCCACGGACTGAGAGACAGGGTGGTGGCATCAAAGGCGTTTCCATGAACGGACGAAACCCATCGCCAAAGCGATGGGAATCCCCCAGGTTCCGCGCGATGGTGACAGCGTGGCGCGCGACGGCGGCCGGACAAAGCGATTGGTCCGGGACGGTCCTCCACCCGCCCGTTCAGCGGGCAAACGAAGTAGTCAGGCGGGCCGAAGTCGGGTCGCCCCATCGTGACCTCGGTGTACCTCTTGTCGAGGACATCGGCCTCCCGGCAGAGCGGTGCGTCCTCGTTGAACGCGTCGATATTCGTCACTTCCGCGGAGAAGTGGGTCCATTGCCCCCGTTCCAGTCGCGCCGGGATGGGTCGAAAATCTCCCTAGATTGTCCCTCATTCGTCCGTTTTTATCACCTCGCCGGTGTGGGTTATCCCGAACCACCAGAAAGAGTTGAGAGGGTTTGTTACTTGCTTCCGTGTGATACTCCCCGGGCCCTGATTGGGGAGTCCCTTTCGGGGCAACCGATTTCCCTAAGGAATGACTGCTTTAGTCCGCGGCAGTGTCACTCATTGCCTCCTTGGCCGCCTGCTGGAGCATGCCCTGCTCGGTCGTGTACCAGTAGTAAAGTCCACCGCCGATCGCAGCCGCGACGTTCGAGAGCGTCACCGCCCAGAACGCGGCGACGACTCCGTAGCCCAGCAGGAAGACGCCCCCGGCCGCAATCGGGAGGCGCACGCCCCAGTACTGCAATATCGACATGACCATGCTGGTGCGGGTCCGGCGAGCCCCGTTGAAGCCGCCACGGACAAGGTAAGAGGCGCCGATGGCCCAATACCCGAGTGCGAGGATCTTCAGGTACTGGACGGTCAGGTCGAGCGCTTCCGGTCCCACGTCGGGGACGAAGAGTTTCGTGAGCGAAACCGGGATCAGCCACTGGATCCCGCCAATGAGTATGAGCACGCCGCCGGCCATGGCGACGCCAATCCATGTCGTCCGACCGGCCCGCCCCGGCTTGTTGGCGCCAAGGTTCTGCCCGACCACGCTCGTCGCCGCCTGCTGGAGGCCGGTCGCCGGGATGAACGCGACACTCGCGACCCGGGCGCCGATCATGTACGCCGCCAGGCCTGCCGCACCACCCGCGGTGGCCACGACCCAGATGATCACCACGCGGACGACGTCCTGGGCGAGGCGCTGGCCGGTCGTGGGGAGGCCCACGTCGAGAAGTTCGTAGAACTCGTTCAGCGAGAAGTCGATGGCGTCCCGGGTGAGCCTAAAGGTGCCACGAAGGCCCAGGACCATCGCCGTCGCGAACACGGCCCCCGTTCCGTAGCCGATGACCGTCGCCAGGGCCGCGCCCTGGATTTCCAGTTCCGGAAAGGGGCCGATGCCGAAGATAAGGAACGGGTCGAGACCAATGTTGACGACGACCGCGATGACGTTCAGGTACAGGGCTGCCCGCGAGTCCCCCCAGCCGATGAACCCGCCCTCGATGGTGTCGCTCAGGCCGACGAAGGGGAAACACAGGACATACGTTGCCAGGTACGTGGTCGCAAGCGGGGCGATCTTTGGCCCCGCGTTGAGTAACC
This sequence comes from Natrialbaceae archaeon, assembly GCA_046710005.1. Taxonomy (GTDB): domain Archaea; phylum Halobacteriota; class Halobacteria; order Halobacteriales; family Natrialbaceae; genus DATFIX01. The sequence goes on along the minus strand of JBKEGM010000125.1, from coordinate 2,908 downwards.
GGACGATCCGCCCGGGGACGAGGAGGGTCAAGAGGGCGATAATCGTCCCAAATCCAACCCCAAGAGCGATCCCGTGGACGGCGATCCGACGGGCCCCCGTGACGTCATCCCCACCGGCACGCTGAGAGACGATAACCTGCGTCCCGATCGTGGGCCCCAGAACCCCCAGCGCCATCAGGAGTGCCGTGACGGGATACGTCAGACCGACGGCACCCACCGCGTTCTCGCCCAAACGACCGACCCAGAAGGTGTCGACGACCATCTGTGCGACCTGCACCAGGTTCTGGACGACGAGTGGCGCGGCAAGCAAGACGAGGACGCGAGGGAGAGATTCGGAGGTGATCTCGTCGGTCGAAAGATCGAACATAGCGTGTGGATGGAAAGGCCTGGAACAAAACGTTACTGGCAATTATCAGTAATAATGATTTGGGGCCCGAAAGGGAACGGTCGTCCACCGGGAACCAATCGATATTAATTGCCAAAAATGTTGATTTCCGTGAAAATTCGGACCAGCATTTCCGGAACTCGAAGCCGATAGTCCAGCGGGGTAAGAGTATCCCGGTTTGTCAACGAATCTCCGGTTCGACGACCCATTTGGTCACCAGATCCGGCGAATGCGGTACGATACTAAACCTCACGCGAAAGTCATATTACGCGAGGCGCAAAGGGTGGTAACATGCTGAGGTGGGTACGGCCGTGAGCACGCTCGCGCACGATCCCGGCGAGAAGGTACAGATACTCGATGAATCGGGGAACGTCCGTGACGGTGCCACGGTCCCCGATCTGAGCGACGACCAGTTGGTCGAGATGTACAAACACATGAAACTGGCTCGTCGCTTCGACGAACGGGCGGTGAGCCTCCAGCGCCAGGGGCGAATGGGGACGTATCCGCCCCTCTCCGGACAAGAGGGCGCCCAGATCGGGAGCGCCTACGCTCTGGACGACGATGACTGGCTGTTCCCGAGTTACCGCGAACACGGGGCGTCGCTCGTTCGCGGGATGTCCCTCGAGAAGACCCTCCTGTATTGGATGGGCTACGAACAGGGCAACCTGGTCGAGGATGCGAACCTCTTCACCGTCGCGGTCCCGATTGCGACCCAGATACCACACGCGACGGGCGCAGCCTGGGCGTCGACGTTGAAGGACGAGGACAAGGCCTTCCTGGTCTACTTCGGCGACGGCGCGACCTCGGAGGGTGATTTTCACGAAGGGCTGAACTTTGCCGGCGTCTTCGACACGCCCAACGTCTTCTTCTGTAACAACAACCAGTGGGCAATCTCCGTGCCGCGGGAGAAACAGACGGCTACCGAGACCATCGCCCAGAAGGCCCAGGCCTACGGCTTCGAGGGTGTCCAAGTCGACGGGATGGATCCACTTGCCGTGTACTCGGTGACCCGCGAGGCGGTCGCAAAGGCGAAGAACCCGAGCGATGAGGAACTCCGACCGACGCTCATCGAAGCGGTCCAGTACCGGTTCGGCGCCCATACGACGGCCGACGACCCGACCGTCTACCGCGACGACGAGGAGGTCGAACGCTGGAAGGCCAAGGACCCGATCCCGCGGATGGAGACATTCCTGCGGGACACCGGACGACTCGACGACGAGCGCGAAGAGGCCATCGGAGAGGACATTGAGGAACAGGTCGCCGACGCCATCGACGCCGCCGAGGCGGTCGAGCGGCCCGATCCGGAGGAGATGTTCGCTCACGTGTACGCCGACATGCCGAAACGGCTGGAGGAACAGCTCGAGTGGTTCGAATCGATCCGCGAGAAACACGGCGACGACGCCCTCCTGGAGGACTGACTATGGCAGCAGACGCAGACAATCTGACGCTCGTACAGGCCGTCCGTGACGGACTCCACGGCGAAATGGATCGCGACGACGAGGTCATCGTCATGGGTGAAGACGTCGGAAAGAACGGTGGCGTGTTCCGCGCGACCGACGGGCTCTACGAGGAGTTCGGCGAGGACCGGGTCATCGACACGCCGCTCGCCGAGTCCGGTATCGTCGGCACCGCCGTCGGCATGGCCGCCTATGGGCTGAAACCGGTGCCGGAAATCCAGTTCCTCGGGTTCATCTACCCGGCGTTCGACCAGATCGTCAGCCACGTCGCCCGCCTCCGGACGCGGAGCCGCGGGCGGTTCAACGCACAAATGGTGATCCGCGCCCCCTATGGCGGTGGCATCAGGGCACCCGAGCATCACTCCGAGTCGACGGAGGCCTTTTTCGTCCATCAGCCAGGCCTCAAGGTTGTCGTCCCGAGCACGCCCTCCGACGCGAAGGGACTGCTGGCGTCCGCGATCCGCGATCCGGACCCGGTGATGTTCCTCGAACCGAAACTCATCTACCGGGCCTTCCGGGAAGACGTCCCCAATGATTCCTATGATATTCCGCTGGGCGAGGCGGCGATCCGCCGCGAAGGGTCGGACATTTCAGTCTACACATGGGGTGCGATGAGTCGTCCGACGATCGAGGCCGCCGAAAACCTCGAGGGGGAGATCGACGTCGAAGTCGTCGACCTCCGGACGCTTTCGCCACTGGATACCGACGCCATCGTCGAGTCGTTCGAAAAGACTGGGCGGGCGGCGGTCGTCCACGAGGCACCCCAGACCGGCGGCATGGGCGCGGAAATCGCCGCGACGATTCAGGAGGAGGCGCTCCTCTACCAGGAGGCCCCAGTCGAGCGAATCACCGGTTTCGACACGCCGTTCCCACTGTACTCACTTGAGGACTATTACCTCCCGGAGCCGGCTCGAATCGAGGACGGTATTCGGAACGCAATGGAGTTCTAACCAATGGTGCGTGAATTCAAACTCCCCGACGTCGGCGAGGGCGTCGCCGAGGGCGAACTGGTCCAGTGGCTCGTCGAATCGGGCGATCCGGTCACGGAAGACCAGCCGGTTGCCGA
>JBKEGM010000124.1:0-7107 GCA_046710005.1 Natrialbaceae archaeon | reverse complement strand
ATGGCCGAGTCCGGGGCGTACTCCGCCATCAATTCGTCCATCTGTCGGGCGACACTCCGATCCGCATTGACGACCGATTCACCGGCCCCTGACACGACTGCTACGACCGCTTCCTCGCCCTCCTCGTCCTGAAGATCCCTGGCCACGCGGAGCCCCTCGAGCAGGGAGTTGACGGCCGAATCTTCCGGATCGACCAGTCCCACGTCGATCACGAGCGAGCGGACTGCCTCCCAGCCCGCAACTGGGGTGTCCTGCCCCGTCGTTCGACCGACGCCGTCGGTCCGATCCACGCAGACGACGAGCGTTGTCACTACCGGATCGATGAAGGCGCGAGATTAAAAAGGTACGTTCGTCTGGCCAAAAAGGGCCCCGCTGAACCGGGTGAAACCCCCTCGGGTCGATCGCGGGTCCCCTTATCGGAGCTCAAAACCGGACCCGTCACCGGAAATGGCGCCCCCAACCCCGCGACCGAAGGCGTACGCCATCCCAGCGGCCGCTCCACGCAACCGGACGGTTAACCGACGGTCCGGTTCGAACGCCGCAACCGAAACCGGTGTCCCCAGTTCCGCCTCGAGGTGTGATTCGACGTCCGTCGCGTCCCCCAGTTCGTCCACCATGCCCATTTCGACGGCGTCCTCGCCGAGATAGACCCGCGCTTCCGTGTCCCGTATCGCTGTCTCCGCCATCTCTCGCCCGTCAGCGACGCGCTCGACGAACTCGTCGTACCAGTCGTCGGCCAATCCCTGCAAATACTTGCGCTCACGCTCCTCCAGCGTTTTGAATGGCGCTCCGAGCGAGTCTTTGTATTCACCCGAGACGATCCGTTCGTAATTGATCCCGTGTCGGTCGGCAAACTCGTCGAACCGCGTTTGGGAGAACCTGACGCCGATGCTGCCGACGAGCGAAGCGTCCCTGGCCCAGAGTTCGTCACACCCCGAGGCAATCCACATCCCACCACTCGCACAGAGGTCGTTCGTGTACGCTATCGTCGGGCCGTCGAAATCCATCGCTGCACGGCGAATATCGTCGGACGGAACGACCTCGCCTCCCGGCGTATTGAGTTTCAACATGAGGGCGTCTGCGTTGCCGTCCTTATCGGCCCGCTCGATCTGGTCGACGATATCATCCGCCGGTGTCACCGTCGGGGCGGACGGGAGCATTCCCCCGCTTTCCCTCACGATGGGACCCGCAACCTCGACCTCCGCCACGTTGTAGTCCGGGAAACGTGACGCGGCAACGTTTCCACCCACCCGGATACCACCAACCGTGACGACGATCGCCACGATGACTCCGAGGAGTTCCTGGAGACTCGATGGATAGACGACGAAAACGACGAAGGTGACGACTGCCGCGATGAGGGCGGCGACGAGAAGGACCAGTAATCGTCCGCTCTGTCGTGCTCGATTCACGTGCGCTCACGTCCCTGCATGGCGGTGACTGAGACGGGGACGCACGTAAATGTGAATGGAATTGCGGTTGTCACTCGGGGTCTGAAACGGGGGAGAACAACGCCCGACAGACGCCGGGCCCGGGAGAAAGAAACCGCCCTTACAGGCGACCAGCCTTCTGGAGTTTCATCAGGTCCTCGGTTTCGAGGGTCTCGCCTTCCTTGAACCGCTGGTAGATCTCCTCTGCCTCCTTTTCGACTTCCTCGCGTTTCTTGTCGCGCTCGGATTTGCGCTCCTCTTCCTCCTGCTTGTCGAGTTCGCGAAGGCGCTTCTGGACGCGGACGAAGTCCTCGTGGTGCTGGTCGGCGGCCTCCTGGGCATCGACGAACTTCTCGTGCATCTCGTCGGCCTCGTCGCGGATGTCGTCGGCCTCCCGATAGGCCTCGATCATGCTGTTGTGGTGTTCCTGGGCCTTGTCAGCGAGTTCGGTCACCTTCTGATGGTGCTTGGAGGCCTCCGAACGGACCTTCTCGGCCTTGTCGACCAGTTCGTCCAGGTCGTCAGTTTCCTCGAGTTTTTCCTTTCGTTCCTGCAGTTCTTCCCGTTTGCCCTCGATCTTCTCGATGAGTTCGCGCTCGTCCTCGGCCGAGAGGACTTCCGTCTGCTGTTTGAACTCGAGATCCTCGAGTTCATCTTCGAGTTCCTCGATGTCCTTGCCCTCGTCGAGTTCGAGTTCCTGCTTTTTTTCTTCGACCTTGTCGAAGAGCTTGTTGGCCTTCGCATTCAGGTCGTTGCGCTTTTCCTTGTGCTCCTGGACGAGCTCGTTGAGTTCGTCCCGGCGCTCGCGATGTTCCTGTGCCTCATCGACCTTCTCGCGTGTTTTCGCGTTGAGATCGTCCCGGCTCGATGCCCGTTCGGACGCCATCTGGTTCAACTCGTTCCGTCGATCTCGGAGCTTGCCGGCGACCTTGATGAGTTCGCCTTTCGACTGGTTTTCGAGATCTTCTTCTGTCAGCTCTACGTTTTTGGATTCCTCTAACGAACTTGCCATTGTTGACTAAACCTCTGTGCCTTTCCGCATCGGCGAATGCATCGCTCGAGAACGGCGACGCCCCAAAGATATTGATTCCACGTCATTCCTGGTCTACGAGCTGTGCTGTGAACGCCGATGACGTTCAGGTGAGTATACGTACAGGAGCGCTCGGTTTAAATGTACCGATCATGAAAAGCGTGAAAATCGTTAGCAAGCGGCCGTGGGCGGGGTTGCGAACGGACCCCGACCGAAGATCGACCGTTATAAATCATACGTGTTGGATACCGACGCATCGCCGATTTCGAATTCGAGATAAATCGTGCCAGTATTGCCGAAATCCATCTCGCCCACCCTCGTTGTGCCACCCGCCGGGACCGACACCTCGGCCGATCCGTTCGATCCAGGACCGGACACACCGCCCTTACCGCTCCGGTCTGCAGGCCTCATCGACCACGAAAGCGTTCCCTCCACCGGCACTCGGGAACCATTGCAGACCACGATACCCTCGGCTTCCTCCGGAGACCCGTCTAGGATCGCTTGAATCGGTTCGAACGAATCAGCCACGGCCTCGAAGGCCCGCTTTCGATCGCCGTCGACCGTCAGCACGCCCATCCCGCCCACCGCGAACGAGTCGCGAAGACAATACGGGGTTTGAAGTGGGGTTTCCCGGCGTCGGAGCGTTTCGACGACCGTTTTCAGCAGCGTTGTCTGGTACGCCTGTGACGCCTCCGGATCCGTGCTTTGGACGCGAGCATCGTGGACTTGCCAGTCGAAATGGTCGGGCCGATCCGCCACGTCACCAGCCAACGCTGCCGCCCCGAACTCCCCGACCGGGCCATCGAGCGGTGGGTACCTGTCCAAGAGCCACTCGATGTCCGAGGCGCGTCCGAAGTCCCACCCAGGGAAAAGGCTGGTCGCGTCTGGATTCGTGCCCGGTTTCCCCGTCACCGGAAGAACGAGCGCCCGCGACGGGAACTCGTCGGCGACCTGTTCGGCCGGCTCCCGGTTGTAATTAGTCCGCCAGACTCGCCATCGAACGCGGAGTCGAGCCAATCGGCCCTCGCCAAGTGGGTCCGAAAACGGATCCACCGGATCCGTGTGGACGCCGTACGTCGCGACGCTCGGGTGATGACCGTATTCACCGGCGAGTGCCGTGGCCAGCGCTTTCGCCCTCTCGACATCGAACGATCCCTGGCCGACGAGTGGCAGGTCCTGCCAGACGAGGACCCCAGACTCGGTGGCTGCCTGGTGAAATTCCCGGGGCGGCACGTGACCGTAGGCCCTGAGGAGGTTCGCGTTCGCGGCCCTGGCCGCTTCGACATCGGCCACGGGATTCCCGGTCGGAAGTACCCCAAAGCCCCGCAACGAGACCGGTTCGTCGTTGACGCGGAGGGTATCACCGTCCCGTGCCACGTCGCAAAATCCCGTTGTGGCGGTCGTTTCGTGATCTCCGAGTTTGGCCCGAACCGTGTAACGGTGCTGATCACCGAGGCTTGCGGGCCACCAGAACGTGGGTTCGCGAACGTCGATAGTTCGCGTCGCAGTCACTCGTTCGCCCGCGGGAACCTGAACCCCGACCCGATCCATCGTACCGCCACCCCTGAAGCCCTCGGGCCGCAATGAGAGCGTCACCCGGTCGTCGATCCCCTGGCGGGAATCGACGGTTACTGCCACGTCGATCTCACCGCTATCATCCGTCAATCGAGGCCCAACAGTAAGGTCAGCGATGTACGTTGGCGGCCGGATCCGGATGGCGACGTTCCACCAGATGCCCGGAACCGCCATCTCGTCGGGGACGCGATCGGTTGCGTGAACGCCCCCGAAGCGATCGGTCGGCGAACGACAGACAACCTGAAGTTGGTTCTCCGGTTCCGGGTCGAACTCGAATCTCGCCGGAACGAAGTACGCGTCGTGCGTTCCAAGGCGTTCGCCATTGAGCCAGACTTCGACGTGAGCGTACGCGCCGGATAGTTCCAGAATTGCCCGCTGTTCGGCAGTGGACCTGGGATCCGGGAAGGTCGTTCTGTAAGCCACCGCCTCCGCCCCGGCGAACCGTTCCGGTCTCCCCGGGACTTTCACCGCCGACCACTCGTCGGGGTCCGGCGGCCCACGTGCCGACGGATCGACGGTCCCCGCCGTCCACTCGACAGGCATACACACGACTCTGGCACGCGCTGGAAAGATAGTCTTTGGGTGAGTTCACCACCCCAGTGTTCCGGGGCGGGACGCGGGAACTCGGTCCCGGGTTACGTCACAAAACCATTTCCACCCCGAGCTCATCAGCTAACCCCGACCGATGTGGGCCTTCGGTTCACTTTCAGTTTCACTCCGCCCCTGGCGGAGCTTTTGGTACCGTCACGCCCTCCTCTGTGTTATGCTCGATACGCTGTCCTGCACGTGCGAGGCTGGGGGATGCGAGCGGGAACTCGGGGAGGACCAATTGATGCTCGCGATGCGGACCGACGGTGGCGTCCGGAAGGCCTACGAATGCGAGTGTGGCGCGGTGACCATCACCATCGGGCGTCCTTAAGATCGGGCCGCAACGACCTGCTGCCATCCACCGTCCTGGCGATTCCGAGTGAACGGGGCTAAGTACTCCCTCTGGAAAGGAGCGACAGTGAAAGAAATCGTCCACGCTCGCGGCCACGAACACGTCACGGCCACACACGAAAGCACGTTCGAGGTCACGACCGACGACTTCCTCACCCCGGCCGGAGACTGCATCCTGGGCATCGAAGCCGACCGTGCGCCCGAGGACTTTGATTCCGGGTTCGTCGATGCCTGTCGATCGGCCGACGCAACGATTACGGTCACTTTGGAAACGACGGACTACGAGGCGAGGATTACCGGACGTGGGCACCCGGACCTGACGTTCGAGAGCGAGCGCAGCGCCGTCTGTCGAACAAGTACGTACGTCGACGATCGGACCGTGATGGTCGAGGCGGATCGCGCCGCCGATGGCATCGATAGGGACCTCGTCCGGGCGCTGGCAAACGGCGCCAAACTGACAATGACGTTCGCGGTAAACCGCAATCGATCACCAGAGTAACGGAGGGAATATCGACGGTTATCGCGTGTCGACCAGGACCTCAGTCGGTCCAGTCGTCGCGCCGGTCGAGCGTCTCCCTGATTTCGCGGACCTCGTCTGGCAGATGGTGGGAAATATCCGAGAGCGTGACAACGCCCAGGAGGTCATCGTTAGTAACCTTCGGCGTTGCCGCATCGCGGACCACGGGCAATTTCTTGATCTCGTGCTTTTTCATCCGCTTCACGGCCCACGAAACCGGCCTGTCAGGTTCGACGGTGACGGGGTCTGCTGTCATACAGTCGGCGGTCACCAGCGACGAGATGGATTCGGGTTCCTCGACGACCACGGCGAGGATGTCCGTCTCCGTGACGATCCCATAGAGCCGATCATCGACCACCAGGACCGAACCGATCCGCCGGTCGAGCATTTCGCGGGCAGTGTCCCTGAGCCCCGCGTCCGGCGGGACGGCCACCACCTGCTCGGACATGATGTCTCGCACCTGCATAGAGGACGTCTCCGCAGCCCGAATAATACAATTTTGGGCCGTCAGTTCGCTCCGTTCCCGGCATCAGTAGCGGTTTCGCAGTCCTCCGATTGGACTCTGATGTGGTGGCGGAAAACGATGACTCGCATGTCATTGCATTCTTCCGGCGACCACTTCTGAGTGGCAGTATCGTCGATAGTCACGTCCTCACCGTCGGCGTCGACCCGACCATTTGCGGTCAGCGTGTACTGCCCCTCCGAGATGTAATCCTGGATCCGTGCCGTCTCCTTACCGGCCAGTGGATAGACGAGATCGAGATCGATCTCACCGGTCAACTCGATACGGACGTTGACCCGTTTTTCGAGTGTGTTCTGGAGAACCAGATCGTTCGTCTGATAATCTTCACTGGCAGTGCTGGTACAGCCTGCGAGAAGGGCCCCCAAGCCCCCGGTCGCGCCACGAAGGAAGGTTCGTCGGCGCATTCTTACCCTACCAAAATACACGGGCTAGTAGATTAAAAAATTTTCCCTCCGGTTTCGGATAATTTCTATTCGAATTATCCGGTTAGGCTGCCGCTAACAAAGAATACATATAGAACGCCTCCACCGTCTCCGTGGCCCTTTTCGTGCCCCGACCCAAGGAACAGGGCATGGACCAGGACCGGAACATCGACGGGGGCGTCGACAGCGAACCGGAGACGAACATCGCTGGCGGCGACGCCGACCCTCACCGGACCATCGGCTCCGATACCGGTGCGCCAGAAACCCGCGCCGAGGCCGTCGTGGACCGGCTGGGGGACCTGTATTGGCGCACGTCCTATGGCGGAACCGACGGTTTCGAGTCGCTGGTGCGGACGATTTTGAGCCAGAACACGAGCGACCAGGCCAGCCAACCGGCTCACAATGCCCTGCTGGAGCGATACGGGTCCGACGCTGGGGGCGACGAGCCTGGGAGCAACGACGGGAGCGACGGGCTCGCCGAATCGCTGGCAGCCGCCGACCGATCGCGACTCGCGGAAACGATCAGTTCGGCCGGCCTCTACAACCAGAAATCGAAGGTCATCCAGTCGGCTGCGGAGTGGGTGGTGGATGAATACGGGTCAGCAGCGGCCTTTGGCGAGTCCCTTCGCACCGGCGACCCGGCCGACGTGCGGGACACCCTGTTGTCGATCAAG
>JBKEGM010000123.1:0-7119 GCA_046710005.1 Natrialbaceae archaeon | reverse complement strand
TAGCGTCTCCGTCTCCGCGACATTGAAGAACGACTCTACCGAAGGATCATCTTGCAGGGTCGCTGAGTCCATACCACCTCAGCATTCACCCTGCTCTTTGGTGTGGTAACCGTTCTATGACACCCTCACATATACCCCAAGTCCTCGAGCTGCTCTCGTACTTCTTCGGAGTGGTCGCCGTCAGGACTCTCTTGCCAGCGGCCCTCCGGAACGTGGTTTCCTCGGTTCAACAATTCCTCGATGACGGTTCTGATGTTCAGTACGGATTCTATCCCCTCGACTTGCTCGTTCGTGCCGGCGACCATCGCTTCATCCGTGTGTAATCCGTCTTGCAAGCCATGGTCGCTCACCAAGATTAACTCGTCGTCTTCATAGAGATCGTCGCGGAGTTCGCCGACGAACTCGTTTAGTTCGGCGTAGGCCCCCTCCCGAAGTTCGGGACGGCTGTGACTGACATGCCCGATCAAATCGAGGCCGCTCGTGTATCCGAACACAAGCTCATACTCTCGGCTTCGAAGCGCCCGGCGGACGCGAGCGATGCGGATCATGGCCATCTCTAAACACTGTTCGTAGAACGCGACCGGGTCGGCCGATCGGTGGCCCCCTTTGGCCTCCGGGTCACGCTCGAACAGCTCGCCCATACGCCGGCGAAGTTGATGCTCGCGATCCTCGGTTTCGGTATCGACGACGTAGTTCGGTATCCCGATTGTTTTCGCTTCACGTCCATCGAAGACAGTCGGGAGGCCGTTTTTTTCGTAGTAGGATGCAGGCGTTCGGAACGCATCGGCCTCTGTGTTCGTCAACAGCCACGCTCCGATCCGGGTCTGGAGTTCGTTTGGAACGACAAAATCAGCGATGGTGCTCAGCGCCGACAGCAGAGGGTTTTCCCACGACACCCCATCATCGAGCACGAGTCTGTGCTCTTCTGGAGGTAGTCCCGTGATGATAGAGGGCCACAGTTCGTGCGTGCTTGGTTCACCACTCGAGGAGACGATGGTCTCGATAGAGCGATGCGCATCGAGCGTGAGATGAGGGTGTTCGTCCGGATCGACCAACTCGGGGTCGAGTGCGTCGATACCGAGGACGACGAGGGTCATGGCTGTGTAGAACCTGTCGGTGATTATCAATCTGACGTGCTGGAACTGAAAGACCGAAGATGCTTTGCCCCGGTACCGACTGGTGGCGGTATGGACACTCAGCCGAACATCGTGTGGGTCACGCTCGATAGCGTGCGGGCTGACCACACGACGATGAACGGCTACGAGCGAGACACGACACCTCGTCTCGCTGAAATCGCCCAAGACGGGGTGAACTTCGAGACCTGCATTTCGGCGGGCAACGGAACTCCCGTTTCCAGTGCTTCGATGCTTACTGGAACGTATCCGTTCCGTCACGGTCTCAAACTCACCAACGAATTCCTCCCCGGTGAACTTTCGACGGTACCAGAACTACTTGGGGAGGCTGGCTACCGGACGGCGTGTATCTCACGGAACTCCTTTCTCGGTCCTGGAACCGGCCTCGACCGTGGTTTCGACCGTTTCGAGTGGATTGACTCCTCTCGGTTCCTCGAGGCGGTTCCGAAACGAGTCCTACTCGGCTGGCTGTTGAATATCCGGGAACATTCGGCCGGATTGACGCTGGATGCAGGCAAGCACGCAACGCCCTATCTGGTCAATGGGATGGCCAAACGGTCGCTTTCAAATCTCGCCGAGACGGAGCCGTTCTTCCTCTATCTCCATTACAACGAGCCACATCGGCCATACTACCCACCGCACTCGTATCTTGACGAATACACCGACGAGATTGCGTTCTCGACACAGGAAGCTGCGGAATTCGCGATGGACGTTCACGAACGCAACGACGCCCTCGCTGCCGGCAATCTCGATCTCAGTGACGACGAATGGGACGCCCTCCATGCGATGTACGACGCCGAAATCGCATACACGGACGAGATGATCGGCCGTCTGTTCGACTACGTCCAGCAACTCGACCTTGAGGATACGATATTCGTCGTCACCGCCGACCATGGCGAACTCCTCGGTGAGAAAGGCCTGCTCTCACATGTCTTGGTAATCGACGACGCCGTTCTCCGAGTCCCGATGGTCGCCCATGGACTGGAAGATGTCGGCAATCACGACCTCATCCAGCAACTCGACGTCATGCAGACTATCGTCGAGCGTGCCGGTGGGGATACGAGCCAATTCCAGGGTGTCGACTTGCGCACCGAGACGCGTGAATACGCGTTCGCCAACCGTGGGGAAATCGACCTCAAGCGCTGGCGGTCGGCCAATCCAGATTTCGATCCGGAACCGTTCCACGTCGGCGAGCTCGCCAGTATCAGATCCACGGAGTTCAGATACCTGCAAAGCGAACAGCGAGGCGAACTGCACAAACTCCCGGATGAAGAGACGGACGTCTCCGACGAATGCCCGGATGTGCGAGATGAACTGGCGACCGTCCTCGAAGAGTGGTGGGAGACGGAGGGAACACCGATAGAGTCCACCCGTGAAAGTCAGCTCGACGAAGCGATGCGCGAACAGCTGCGCGATTTGGGTTATGCGGAATGAGTCCCCGAACTGCGTCGCCACGTGAGCGAGCGGGCGGCTTTTTATCACCGACGCGGGAGGATTGAACGATGCGTCTCGGCCGAACCACCTTTCTGCATTTCCTCTCACAGGTCGTCGTTTCGATCGCCGGCTTCGCCTCGCGGTTCGCCATCGCGTTCTTCTTGGGTGAGCAGGTACTCGGACAGTACTCAGTCGCGGTCGGACTCGGCTTCTACTGGCTCGTTATCCCCGGCACCGCTGTCGGCCTCGCCATCAACAAGCGAGTTAGTGAAGGTACTGACCAGGCAGAGTACTGGACAGCCGGCGTTCTGACGAACATTATCCTTGCTTTTGCCGTCGCCGGCCTCGTCTTCGGCAGTGCCTACCTCGTACGAACCGCAGGGCTATTCGCCGACACGACGTTCGGTTCCGTCCTCACGGACACCTCAGCGTTAATCGCTCTCCTGGCATTCGCGGCGATTCTTCGGCAGACGGTGAATTCAGGCCTGAGCGGTCAGAAACGCGTCGCCCTCGTCGGGGGACTGAATGCAAGTGAGCGAGTCCTGCGAACGACGTTACAAATCGTCTTCATTCTAATTGGCTTCCAGTTGTTCGGCCTACTGGTGGGCCACGCAGCCTCTCTGGCCGTCGTCTCGATATTGGCTATCCTCGTTTTCGGCCAACGGTTCGCTCGGCCGGCGCGACACCACGTCGAGAACCTGTTCAGTTTCGGAAAATACGCGTGGCTGAGCGCGCTACAGGGCCGAACGTACGGTTGGATGGACGTCCTCGTACTCTCGTTTTTCGTCTCGGACGGCCTCATTGGCATCTACGAGGCCGCGTGGGGTCTCGCCTCGCTGCTCGCCGTCGTTAGCACATCGGTACAGAGCACGCTATTCCCCGAAATGAGCAGTCTGGCGGTCGACGAGGAATACGCACGCATTCGTCACGTCCTTGGTGAGGGCGTCGTATTCAGCGGTATCTTCGTCATCCCTGGGTTAGTCGGCGCTGCTATCATCGGCGAACGCGTCCTCTCTATCTATCGCCCCTCATTTGCGAAGGGTGCGACCATTCTAGTCGTCCTGATTCTCGCATACGCGGTCGACGTGTACGGTTCACAATTTATCTCCGCGCTGAACGCACTCGATCGTCCGGACGTCACCTACCGTGTTAATCTGGGTTTCATCGTTCTCAACGTCGTTCTGAACGTTGCCCTCATCTGGCAATTCGGATGGTTCGGCGCCGCTGTCGCGACGTTCCTCTCGGCGGCACTTCGAGGAACGTGGTCGCTTGGCGCGTTGAGTCGCGAAATCGGGCCTCCGGACGTCCCGTTGAAGCACGTCGGATACGAGGTTGTGGCTGCCCTCGGCATGGGTGTCGCCATCGTGCCAATCGCGGCGTGGGCGCCCGGCACTCGCCTCTGGACGGTCGTCGTCGTCCTGGCTGGTGCGACGATTTACGTAACGATTTTGCTCGCGCTCTCGTCACTTGTTCGCCGGAAGGCGCGCGGACTCGTCGCCTCGATAGTATAAGGCGATTTCCACAAACGATTAATCGGTCGCCACCCGAGAGGGGGCATGGAAAACATCCTCCTCGTCACGACGGACTCGCTTCGGGCCGACCACGTCGGCCACCACGGCTACGAGCGTGACACGACGCCGTTCCTCGACGAACTCGCAGAACGCGGGAGCGTCTTCCACAACGCGTACGCACATACTGGCGGCACGCGGTTCGCGTTTCCCTCTATTCTAACCTCGATCTACCCGATGATGCACGGCGGTTACAAGCAGGTGACCGACGACCAGACCGTCATCGCGGAAGTGTTCTCCGAGAGCGGCTATCAGACGGGCGGGTTCCATTCGAACCTCTATCTCTCGTCGGATTTCGGCTACGACCGCGGCTGGGACGAATTCTACGACTCGAAACCGAACCCGTCGAGCGCGACGAAACTCCGGAGCTGGGCGAAACGAGCTGTTTCCGACACGCCGCTGTACCCGCTTGCATCGAAAGCGTACGACCTTCTGGAATCGAAGAGTGGCGTCAACGTCGGCTCCTATCTCGTTCCCGCCGACGAAACGACGGATATGGTACTGAACTATGTGGCGGAACTCGGCGATGACAGACCCACGTTCATCTGGGTGCACTACATGGATCCACACCATCCGTTCTTGCCGCCCGAAGAGTACCAGCGGCTGTTCCGCGATGACGTCATCAGCAACCGCGAATCGGTGAAGCTTCGACAAAAGCTCCTTCAGGAGCCCGAAAACGTCACCGAGGAGGAACTGCAGAAACAAATCGATCTCTACGATGCCGAAATCCGATTCAATGACGACGAGATACGGCGACTCGTAACGTCTGTTCGTGAGCAACTCGGCGACGTAACCGTCGCGTTCACTTCCGATCACGGCGAGCACTTCCTGGAGCACGGCTACTTCAGCGGCGCCCAATTACACGGTGTGAAACAGCACGTCCCGCTGCTCATCGAGGGCGGCAACTGGGATGACGACGGCGACTACGACGACCTCGTCGCACACGTCGACATTCCGACCACACTTGTTCGACAAGCCGGGCTTGAGCGTCCGGAGAACTTCTATGGTCACGAAATCCAGGAATTGGTTGGTGAGGGAGAGTGGGAACGCGATGATGTCATCGGTGGCATCGGTATCGACGGCGAAGAGAAATACGCCGTTCGGACGCCGGCTTGGAAATACATCTGGCGCGAGGAGAGCGAAGACACGCTCTATGACCTCGAGGCCGATTCGGAGGAACAGCACGACGTCCTTGATGCGAATCCCGATGTCGTAGCCGACCTCCAAGCGCGGCTTGAGGAGCACCAGGAGCGCGTCCGTCGGACTGAGGAAGATGTCGACGTCGAGATGGACGAAGAGGTCAAAGAACGGCTTCGCCGACTCGGCTACAAGGAGTAGTACCGCTCATAACGACTCGATAAGCCGCTCGTAGCGTTCTACTGCCGCCTCGAACGAATACTCGTCAACGATGAGTTTGCGACCCGCCTCGCTCATTGCAGCTAAATCGGCTGACTCGAATGCGGCTTCGATACTCGCGATGATGTCTTCCGATGCTCTCGATTCCATCATGAAGCCCGTTTCACGCTCTTTCACCACGTCTGGAACTCCCGAAACAGGCGTTGCATAGACGGGTGTGCCACAGGCCAGCGATTCTAAAATCGTCGTCGGGAGACCTTCCGTCGGTTGAGATGGCATCACGAGCAGTTTCATCCGGTTCAGCTCCGCGGGCACGTCATCGTGATCGACCCAACCCGTGAGTTCGACGGCTCCCGCCTCAATTTCGTCTTCGAGTTCCCGTTCCAGCCACTCATACAGCGGGCCGTCGCCGACGAATCGGAGCGTCATCCCATCCGGGAGCCCTTTTGCAACCTCGGCCAGTTCCCGAATTCCCTTCTCTTCGTCGAGTCGGCCGACGAATCCGACTATGTCTGCCCGTTCCTCGAACGGTATCTCCGGCCGGAACGTCTGGGTATCGACGTATCTCGCTCCGTGTGGATAGACGTGCGGAGCGTCCGGGTCAAGCCCCAGTTCACGAGCCATGTTCGGCGTGTACGTGACGACCCGATGGGCAGCCTCGAACCCAGCGCGTTCGAGCAATCGAACGAGACCGGCAAGCACTCGAGCAATTACATCGGGCATTCGCTGTTCCCAGTTCAAGCGAAGTGTGAGCGGCACGTCGCCGCGTGGTTCGACAAGCACCGTCTTGCCGATGAGACGCGCGAACAGAATCGGCAATAGATACGACGTTGCGCCGAAAAACAGCACGACACTCTCCGGACGCTGTCGAATCGCGGCACACATGCGCAGTTGGTTCAACACGAACCGAATCGCAGCGATGACGACGCTATCGCCTGCACCTTTCGACGTAAGCTCGATGACTTCGTGATCCTGTCGAATTGTGGAGTTTGCAGGAAGATCAGCCGTGACGAGGCTCACCGGCCCGAGTGCCGCAAGGATGTCGAGCAACGTCCGGGTGGCGTTTTCACCGGCAGCGCTCAACGGATGCGTTACGACACAGACCCCACGTTCGGTCATGCCCGGCTTTCTCCGGAGTTCGTCTTAGGCCTGTCCGTTCCTGTTCAGTACCGAACCAGCCCATATAGGAAGCCGAATCCAACTGCGGCGGTCAGCACCACCAGCATGACCAGCTGCTCGGCATCTGTCAGTGAGGGCTTCCGCACCAAGCCCGCCAACCGATTCGGCACGAAATTCAACAGCAGTTGCTTGAGGAACTCACCTTCCTGACCATCGTCGTCGACAAGATCGTCCATCACACGCTTCGAGTAGCCCTGCCAGAACGCGCGCTTGAGCAGCCACACTGGATCGGTACGGTAATCGAATACTTTGTGTCCGACTTTGGCGTCTGGCGTGTACCAGACACGCTCGCCGTATTCTTCGTACATCCGGGCGGCTATCTCCGTTTCTTCTCCCTGTACTTGGTTGTCGCCCTTTCGGCCCAGGTTCTCGTCGAAGCCACCCAGTTCCTCGAATGCCTCTCGCCGAAACGAGATATTCGAGCCGAACGTGTTCCGAACCTCTCCCGC
>JBKEGM010000122.1:0-7147 GCA_046710005.1 Natrialbaceae archaeon | reverse complement strand
TCGTCCGGAAGGGTCATTCGATGGCGGCTACAGTCTGGGGACACATACCCCTGACGGGGATTCGGCCGATCGGTGGTGAACAGTAGAATAGCGGTGTCCAATTGGCCGAATTGTAGTTTGCTTACCCAACGAATTGAGAGGACCAGTCCCTCTGTTCTCGAGACCGAATGAATGAATCGGGAGGACCGATTCGGGGGCATCCAGAGTCAATAGCTCCCCGTTTGCGACCATTGAAATTGTGATATTGAAGAGAGAAAATCCAATGTTTGAGGTCAAGCGATTAATTTTAGCATCCATTTTAGCAAGTGAAAATGTCGGGGTCTCTCGATCCAGGACTCATTCACAAATTTTCACGATAGACGTCCAGCACTGGCAAAATGGTCTCAGGAAGTTCTCGGTTACGAACCGAAAATCGTGTGGCTTGTCACTTTGCCAGCTCGGAAGGCCAATCAATTGGCCGGAATACTAAGGAGCGAGGAACCGAATTATAATAATAGTGGGAATTACCGCATTTCCGATTTCGTTCTTCATCCTCGGCATCCTGTACGTCCTGATAGGGGTCAAAGTCATCCGTGCCGGTGACGAGGACGTCGAGCGTGGGTTCGCGTTTTTCGTGATTTGCATTGGCGTCGCCGGCATGCTGCTTTCCGGGACGGAACTGCTCCGGGGGAGCCATCTCACGGCGGATTGGGTGCCCTACTTCCTTGCGGTGGGGAGCTACGGAACGCCGATGCTATATGCATTCGCGAGCGTTGCCTGGTTAGCGTTTGCGCTCAGGTACGTGGCGACCGTCAGCGTGCGATTCCGGTCACTTGTTGCCGCCTTTTCAGCGCCGATTGTCGTGTTTATGCCCCTCGCCACGACAATGTCACACTTGATCGATGGCGATTCGGAGGCCTTCCCGCTATTGACTGACACCGTGACACCGGTACTCCAACTTGCTTGGTTCGTCGTCGCCCCGTACCATTTCGCCCTGGCACTGGCTGGCGTCGCCGTCGTCCTATGGGCGGTGTATCGCTTTGGTCAACCATCAGTGAGGTTTGCCGCCTTGCTCTTCATCGGTGGCCCGTTCTGGTATTTCTCCAATTACGTCACCGCCCCAGTGTTTGGCACCGCCACCGACGTATTCTTTGTAATCAACCTCCTTTTCGGCGGGGTTGGCTTCGCCGCTTTGTGGCAAATTCACCATCCACGCCGGATACACGAGGAACGGCCGGCTGCAAACCTTCTGGGACGGGAAGAAGTCGTCGACGGCCTCAAGGATCCGATCCTCGCGATCGATCAGTCCGGGCAAATAGCCGACGTGAATGAGGCTGCTGGTCGCCTTTTCGGCGCGGAACGGGGCGATTTACTCGGACAGTCCTTGGGAGCCGTCGCCCCCGAATGGATGGAACAAGTAAATATTCAGACCACCGGAACCGAGGAACTCTCGACGGCCGACGGTCGGATACTGCATACCACGGTGACACCCATTACCGACGACGGCGATCGGACCTTCGGTCAAGTGGCCGTCTTCCGTGACGTTTCGGAGGACCGACATCGTGAACAACGATTACAAGTATTGAACCGCGTTCTTCGCCACAACCTTCGCAATGAAGGCAATTTCATTGATGGCGCGGTCGATCAACTCGCAGACGACCCTCAAAAGGGTGAAGATTATCGGGAACTCATTCACGAACGAATCCAGAAATTGGTTGCAGTCGGGACGAAAGCCCGGACCGTCGAAAAAGTGGTTGAAGCAGACCGCCGAAGGGAGTCTCCGACCGCGGTTCGGACGATCGTCGACCAAGCAGTATCGTCGGTTGCAGCCGATTACTCTTGTACCCTGAAGACAAACAGTTCGGAATCACTGGCGGTGGTCGCTAACGATTTTGTGCTCGAAGCGGTGGTGACGGAACTCGTCGAGAACGCCGTCGAACATACCCATACCGATGCGCCGGAAGTAGCGGTCTCA
The DNA here is from genome assembly GCA_046710005.1 of Natrialbaceae archaeon. Taxonomy (GTDB): domain Archaea; phylum Halobacteriota; class Halobacteria; order Halobacteriales; family Natrialbaceae; genus DATFIX01. The sequence continues at coordinate 5,193 of JBKEGM010000122.1, read as the reverse complement.
TACGAACATGCTCCATCAGGTGCACTCGTCATCGCCGTTGAAGACGACGGACCGGGGATCCCCGACCACGAGACAGCAGTCATCGAAAATGGGCGAGAGAGTGATCTCAAGCACGGGAGCGGGATCGGGCTCTGGCTCGTCAAGTGGGGTAGCGAACGACTTGGAGCCGAAGTCCAGTTCGAAACATCATCCACTGGTGGGGCTCGTATCGTCCTGGAAGTGCCGTCGGAACTGGTCGTCGACGAGCCTGACGTTAACAAAGCGGGAAGCGGAAGCGACAACAAGTACAGTGACTCGGGGTCGAAATAGCCCTCGATTGTCATGGCATTATTCACGTAAATGATCGAGCAATAGCATGGCGACCCGGTCCGGATACTCGTGGGGGACCCAATGAGTCCCGTCCGGGAACCGTTCGAGCCGACCGTCATCGCAATACTCGAGGCTCTCCGGGGCCATCTGCGGCACCAGCGCCTGATCGTTCTCACCCCAGACGACGAGCGTGGGCGCCTGGACGCGCTCGCGAGGCGGATCGTCCCGGTGTCGGAACATCGCCCGGTACCAGTTGACCATCGCCGTCGTGGCCCTGTCCCGCGACCACGCCCGCCGGTAGCGCTCGAAGTCCGCGTCGCTGAACGTGCCCGAATTTGCCCCCTCCCGCATCGTTCGCACCCAGAACCGGAAGCCATCCCGCGCTGAAAGCCATTCGGGGATTCGGGGGAGCTGGAAGTAGAGCATGTACCAGCTCTTCCGGAGCTGAGCGAGGTTTGATTTGAGCGTCGCTTCGAATACTATCGGATGCGGAACGTTAACGATCCCAAGTCGATCGACGGCTTCCGGATGCCGGAGTGCGAGGTCCCACGCGACGGCCGCCCCCCAGTCGTGCCCCACCACCTGGGCCGACTCCCGGTCCTCCGTTTCGATCAGTTCGACGACGTCCCTGGAGAGTTCGGAAAATCGATAGGAACTGACCCCGTCGGGTTTGTCGCTCCGGTTGTATCCCCGCTGGTCGGGAATCAGGACACGATACCCCGCGTCGACGAACGGCTCGACGTACTCCCCCCACTCGTACCAGAACTCGGGGAACCCGTGGAGCAGGACCACCAACGGGTCGTCGGGATCACCGGCAGCGACGACGTGCAATCCGATCCCATTCACACCCCGGAACGTGGATTCGGCCGACGATTCGTCCGGTAATGGTGCCGAAGCTCGGTGATTCCCCTGGGATGTCATTTGTCGTTACCCCCTCGGACGGCCGAATCAACCGGGGGCATCTCAATAAACATTTGCCCCCTTGGCGAACCGGTTCATTGGTCAACGGCCAGCGATTCAGACCACTCTTATTACAACGGTGCTATTGACGATTGAAAATGTCGCTGCTTTGCGATGGTGGTCGTGCGCCATCAACCGGCGCACTCCGTCGCCTCTTGACTCCGTGAAAAAACGCGACCGGAACGACTGTGGCGGCCAGCACTGCCTGTCGGCCCGAGCGAGTGGTGACTCAGTCGATTAACCGGACCGCCATCCCGACCCACGCTGAGAGCTCTGCGCCGACGGCTCCGAGAACGCCCCCAATCCGAATCTCGAACGGGTCGATATCGATGGAGCGCGAAACCCAGCCCGGTCGAGCCTCGGCCCCAACCTGAGTCACAATCCGATCCCGTATCCGAACCTCCAACGTGAGGTCAGTCACGGCTAACAGATCAGGCAAGCCGGTTGCTGATCCCTCCGGCAGACCACGCGCCGCCCTGATCCCATCGGGAACCGATCGGAACTGAACGAGCAACCGTTCGCCGGTCGAATCGACAGTTCCGGTCGCCCCGTTTATCTCGACGGTGAGATCTGTCGCGACCGAGAGCGGCGCGCGCGCCGGTTCAGCCGTTGAATCAGTCACGCTCCCGGGTCGTGATCCGGACCGTGCCGTCGATTTGCCATTCCGCATGGTCGGCGTCCTCTTCGGTCCCGCTCGGGACCTGCACCGCCATGTCTTCGAAATCGTAAATTATCTCGGCCCCGCGCCCGGTGAGTCTGTCGTACAAGCCGACTGCCAGGTCTGGCCAGGTGGTCGTTTCTTCGATACGTTCGTCTGGTTCGTCTGATTCAGCCATTCGTGACTCCTCCCCTCGGCTACATCGTTGTGATTTTCATTAAACGCTCTACTTGGCCAGCCAAGGTGTTGAAGCTCCGAGTGCACAGCCGGCGAACTTCCGTTCGACGCCGTCGGTCGGATCCATTCGTAGTACCGAATATGGAACACCCTACCTGCACGCCGGAAACCGTCGGAGAAATGGTCCTGGGAGGAATCGATCAGAGCCAGACGTGCTCGCTCACCTTCGTTTGCTGCACGCGCCTGGCAGGGTTCGAATCCATGTTGGTCTCTTCGCTCCTCACGTCCGTTCGTCGCAAAAGTAGTCCTGGGAGGATTCGAACCTCCGTCGTGAGCCCCAGAAGCTCACATGATTGGCCACTACACCACAGGACTGCGTGCAGTCGAAATGAACGATATGGTCCTACTTATGGTTGTCGTAACCGTCCGAACAGAAGGGTCCCAGAACGGCCTGAATCCGCCCAACCGATACCTACTTGCCGACCCCGACATCCACAATACCCATGTACATCGGCCGATTTCTCGTGGTCGGTCCCGGCGTCGGGGCCTACCGCGTTTCCTCGCGATCGTTCCCCAACCGCCGGATCGACGACCGAAACGGCACGCTCACCGTGGTACCGACTCCGGACGCCCCGCCGACTGACAACCCATACGTCTCGTACAACTGCGTCCGCGAGACCGGGGGCCAGGTCGTCCTCGGAAACGGCTCGCACGTCGACCCGATCACCGAAAAACTTGGCCTCGGCTATCCCGCCAGGGACGCTCTCGCCGAGGCGCTGTTGGCGCTTGATTACGAAAAGGACGACTATCACACGCCCCGAATCGCGGGCGTCCTGGGCGCTGATGGCGAGACGGCCCACGTCGGCATCGTCCGACGGGACGCCCTCCTGATCGAGGGAGTCTCGGATCCCACCCTCGTCGCCACTTATCAAAAGGATTGGCCCGAACCGTTCGATTTCGAGGCGACGACCGCCGAGGGAGCCGCGACCGAAGCGTACCACCTCGACTTCGAACAGGCCGTCTGTGCGGCCGGTGTAACGGTCGACGAGGATGGCATCGAACGAGCCATCGAGAACGGCGACTAGTCGGCCACCGGAGCGAACTCGGGTTACGCCGGAGCGAAAGGACTGATTACGCCAGCGCCACACGACCCGGACATGAAGGTCGGCATCATCTCGGACGTCCACTCGAACCGTGTCGCCCTGGAACGGGTCCTTGAGGACATGCCACCAGTCGACGACCTGCTGTGTGCCGGGGACGTGGTTGGCTACAACCCATGGCCCGGTGAGTGCGTCGACGCTCTCCGCGGCGTCGGGGAGCTGGGTTCAGCGGTCCGGAGGAAACTTCGCGATGACCGATCCGCCGTCCCAACGGTTGCCGGCAACCACGATCGGGCCGTCGCAGGCGGCTCAGCGTTCGGATTCAACAAGATGGCCAGCGCGGGTGTGGAGCACGCGAAGGATCGACTTACGGAGGCCCAAAACGCCTGGATCGAACGACTCCCGACCGAGCGAACTGAATTCGACGGCCGCGTGAAGATCGTCCACGGCCATCCCGACGACCCCGATCGCTACACCTATCCCGACGACTTCTCGCCGACACTCCTCGAGGACGAAGACGTCCTCATTCTCGGACACACGCACGTCCAGGACGCGGACATATTCGACGACGGCATCGTCATGAACCCCGGCAGCGTCGGACAGCCACGCGATCAAAATCCGCGGGCCGCCTACGCGGTCCTCGATCTCGACGCCATGGCCGTGAATCTCCACAGGGTGGCATACAACGTGGACGCCGTCAGGGACGCGGTTCAAGAGGCGGGGCTTCCGTCGAGGATTGGGGATCGGTTGGTCGAAGGAAGATAATCGGCGAAGGAGTCCGGGGCGACCCTTCTATTCCATCGGCTGCAGGTGAGCGCTGAAGTGACGCAGTTCTGGCATGACTGGTTCCTCGACGATTTCGTACCCGGGGAGTTCGTCTGCCCGATCGAGGACGGCCGCGGCCGTCTCGACGATGTGCTCGAGATGCTCGTCGTGATATTTTCGCCTGGGGACCGCCAGGCGGACGAATTCGGGCCGGTCCGCGTCGTGGAACGCGAGCGTGCCGAGTTCGACCGCTCGAACGCCACCCTCTCGGTACAGTTCACAGACAAGGGACTGTCCGGGGAACTGCTCGGGAGGAATGTGCGGGAGCATCTGGCCGGCGTCGATGTAAACGGCGTGGCCGCCGACCGGCTCGTATATGGGAACGCCGGCCTCCTTCAGCATCGTACCGAGTTGCTCCACCTGATTCACGCGATCCGCGACGTACGCCTCCTCCACGGCCTCTTTGAGCCCGGTGGCCATTGCGGCGAGATCGCGACCGGCCATCCCACCGTACGTGGGAAAGCCCTCGTAGAGGATCGCTCGCTGTTTCGCGAGTTCGAAGAGATCCTCACCCTTCGCCCGGACGCCTTCGCGGACGGCGACGAACCCGCCGATGTTGACGATACCGTCCTTCTTACCGGAGACGACGATGGCATCGGCCAGCCCCAGTTGTTCCCTGGCAATGTCGACGACGGAATGATCCTCGTACCCGTCCTCGCGGCGTTTTGTAAAGTAGGCATTTTCGGCGAACCGACAAGCGTCGATCACGAAGTGCGCGTCGATTTCGTCGGCGAACTCGCGGACTGCGCGAAGGTTTACGGTGCTGACGGGCTGACCGGCCGTCGAGTTATTCGTGATCGTGACGATCACCGCCGGGATGGCGTCGGCACCGACGTCATCGACGATCTCCCGGCCCTTTTCGAGCGAAAAATTGCCTTTGAATGGGTCGTCCGAGTCGTGATCGTCTGCAGCGTCGACGGCGCAGTCGATTGGATCCGCACCCTGGTTGGAGATGTGCGCCCGGGTCGTGTCGAAGTGGGTGTTGTTCAGAATGACGTCGCCCTCGTCACAGATGAGACCGTAAAGGACGTTCTCGGCACCCCGGCCTTGGTGGGCAGGGACGACCTGCTCGAACCCCGTGGTTTCCTCGACGGCCGCCTGGAGTTCGTGGAACGAGGTGCTGCCGGCGTAGGCCTCGTCGCCGCGCATGAGGGAGGCCCACTG
>JBKEGM010000121.1:0-7178 GCA_046710005.1 Natrialbaceae archaeon | reverse complement strand
TCAAGACTTTCCACTGTGCTCCCGTGAGGGCACGAGGTCGTCAAGGTCACGCTCGGCACGGTGCTCGTTGATGAGCGAGTCGACCATCTCCGCCTTTCGCTGCTGTCGGCGTTGCCGTGCGCGCTCCCGCCAGTCCTCGATGACGGCGGCGACGTCAGTCTCTCGAGCGACCGCCAGTTCGTCCACCTCCTGCATGGCCACATCGTTGGCGGGCCCCACGGGGACCTCGGCCTCGAAAAGAATGCGGTCCGCGATGTCCGAGAGTCCGCCCTCCTTGAGGACCACCCGAGGGCGGTACGTGACCAGCAATTCCGCCGTCGACCGCCCGGCACCGCTGGCGTCCCGGAGATAGACAACGTCGCCCTTCGCGATGCCGTAGGCCTCGTCGGCTTCGTGAATGGCGTCCTTCGTGAACTTCTCGATGGGTTTGATGGGCACGAGGTCTTTCTTGCGCTCCTCGACGTCAGCGAAGTTCGAGTGATCGAGCTTCCAGAGTTCCTTGAGGCGCTCGACTTTCTTCTCGACGGCGTCGTTGCGCTCGCGTTCTTCCGCCAGTTTCCGTTCGAGACGGTCGCGCTCGCGCTTCAGCCGGGTGACCTCACGGCGTTCCCGGGCCTCCTGGCGCTCTCGGCTGCGTTCAGCGGAGAGTTCCCCCTCGAGGTCGTCGATCCGGTCGTCCTTCTCGGCGACCGTCTCCCGGAGGTCCTCGACGTGGCCCTGCAGGCGCTCGACCTGGCGTTCGAGGTCCTTGATGCGTTGCTCCTCCTCGGTGAGTTCCCGGGGCGTGTGTTCGACCGTCTCCTCGGGATCGGAATCGTCCTCGCTGAGGGACTCGACGGCGGCTTCGACTGATTCCTCACCCGCGACTACCCTGGCTGTAACTTCCCCTCGATCCATGCCGGGCGGCAGCTTCGCGGCGATGCGCTCGAACTGGTCGACATGATCGTCGTGGGCGAAGAGGGCGGCCGCGAGGGCGTCACGCTCGTGGTCGTTGTCGTAGCCCTCGTCGCGGGTGCGGTGCTGTTTCTCGTCGACCGGGAGGTCCTCGTCGGGGGCCCAAGCTGCGGCGTCGAAACTCCGCCGTATCTTCTCGACCGTCTCGGGCATCGGCGTCACGTCCGCCGCGACGAGCAGGGGCTGGCCGCGCTCGATGATCCACTCGATCACTGCTGCCATGTCGGCGGTTCGGGTCGAGAGGACGTCGTGGACGCCCCCATCGAGGTCGACGATGGCGACGGCCGTCGTCGTTCCTGGGTCGATTCCCACGATGACGTAATCGCGCCGCTTTGCCAGGGGCTCGAACTCGATGCCGTCCCGCCGCTGGCGTTCGATCTCGACGCGAACGTCGCCCGAGCGGCCGGTCGTGACGGGGATGTCCTCTGGTCGGGCCTCGACCGTGAAGATGGCGTTCGAGTACCCGCCGTACTTCTCGGTCGGGTCCATCTCGTACTCCAGTCCCGCGTCGGAAAGCGTCGATTCGATCTCGCGGGCACGGCGTCTGACCGAACCGTGGATCCGCCGCGTGTAGCGGTCCTCGGACCAGCCGCCCTTTCCGGTCGAGCGCCCGCGGGCAACCTTCACCTCGGTCCGGTCGAAAAATGCGGACACCTCGTGGCCGACGTTGTGCGCCGCGAGCCTGGCCGCCGCCTCGGCCTCCTGCATGGGGTCTTTTCCGTAGGGGACGCCGTGGCGCTTGGCCACCCGCGAGAGGGGTTCCGGTTGCTCGTCGCCGGTCACCTGAACGAGGCGGGTGCCGTCCGGCAGCGACGCCAAAAAGTGCACGAGGTGGTCCTTGTCCTCGGCGAGTTCGTACATGTTGTCCGTCGCGACGAGGTCCGGTTCGCGGTCCTCGATCAGTCGACGGAGTTTGCGGGAGGAGACGACGTCGCGCTCGACGGCGGTGCCGTCGTTCGACGCGGCATCGACGGCGTCACTGCTCCCCTCGTCGAGCACGACGAGCGCGTAGGAGGGGGCGTCCCCGCGGACGTCCCCGCTCTGGACGTCGACGCCGAAAACGAGGGCGTCGAGGGCACTGATACGGGCGCTCACGGGGAATCGTAGGGGCTGGATCGAATATAAATCCGGCGCGCCGGGGTCCTGGGTTCCGACGGCGAACGGAAAAGTCCAACAGTGGGGACAGTTTTGAGCCCCTCATGGACGAACTCAAACGAATGGTGACGGGGATCGGGCTGATGGTCCTCGCCACGTATCTCGCCGTCTTCGGTGGCGTGGCGATGGACGGTCCGATGGTCGAGGAGTTTGGTTTCGTTCTCTGGTTGATCAGCCCACTCGTCGCGCTGCCCGGACTCTACTATTTCGTCACTGTCAGCCCCCGTTCCGAAGGTCCGGACGCCAATACGAAACCGTGAAACCGACCGCCCCCGTAGGTACTTACTCGAGACAAATTCATGCCCGATCACGACGGTCATCCCGGCGGTTCTCCCCCGAGCGATCCCGATGAGGGCAGTGGTCATCCGGGTGGACATCCAAGCGCCTCACCCCCCGGCAATTCTAATGAGGGCGGTCCGGACGGTCACCCCGGCGGCTCCCCGATGGGCGGGCGCGATTTCTCCAGGACGCCCCTGATCGCCACCTGGGAAGTCTCCCAGGCCTGTGACCTGGAATGCGATCACTGCCGGGCGGACGCCCAACCGGATCGCGACCCAGACGAACTCTCGACAGCGGAGGGAAAACGGCTGATCGACGACGTCGCGGGGTTCGGCACCCCGGGGCCAGTCTTCGTGTTCTCGGGGGGTGACCCGCTCAAACGTCCCGACCTGTTCGAGCTCGCGGAGTACGCCATCGATCAGGGATTGCCGACGGCAGTCACGCCGGCCCCGACCGACCTCCTCACCAGGGACGTGGTCGAGCGCTTCGCCGACGTCGGCATCCGTCGGATGGCCCTCTCGCTCGACGGTGGTGACGCCGAGAGCCACGACGGGTTCCGTGGCGAGGAAGGGTCCTTCGAACGCATCAGGCGCGTCGCGGGGTGGGCCGACGACGCCGGCCTCCCGATCCAGATCAACACGACCGTCACCGCGAACACCGTCGACGACATGCCGGCCATCGCCGATCTCGTCGAGGGACTGGGCGCCGTGATGTGGGAGGTGTTCTTCCTCGTCCCGGTCGGGCGCGGCGAGGAACTCGCACAGATCACGCCAGCCCAAAGTGACGAGTTCATGGCCTGGCTCTACCGACGGCAAAAGGAGCCCCCGTTCCGCGTGATTACTGTCGAGGCGCCCCACTACCGCCGGGTGGCCCAGGAGGTCGCCGACGAGGACGTCCGGGTCGGATCGACCGGCGCCGGCAACGGGTTCATCTTCGTCAGCCACACCGGCGACGTTTACCCCTCGGGGTTCCTCTCGGAGTCGGTCGGGAACGTCCGCGAGGAGAGCCTTGTCGATCTCTATCGGGACGCCCCACTCCTCGAAGCCCTTCGCGATCCCGACGGCTTCCACGGCGTCTGTGGCGAGTGCGAGTACCGGGATCTCTGTGGCGGCTCCCGTTCACGGGCCTACGCCACAACGGGCGACCCGCTGGCAAGCGATCCGCTCTGTCCGCTGGTTGCGAACAACTGATCACCGCTATTTTCGACGGGGCTTCCTATTCCCCGGCGTCCGGGTACGGAATCTCGACGGACTGGCCGTCGTTGGGCACGAATGCCTCCCCGTCGAACACCTCGTTCGCCTCGCTCACGTGGCCCGAAACGTCGCCCGCGTAGCGCGTGGAGATGTGAACCAGCGCGAGCCGTCGTGCGTTCGCATGGCGGGCGATTTCGGCCGCCTGGCCGGCGGTCGAGTGGCCCGTTTGGCCCGCCCGGTCGGCGCGTTCGTCGGTGAACGTAGCGTCGTGGATCAGCAGGTCGGCGTCCTCGGCGATCTCGACAGTTTCGCCCACCGGGCCCGTGTCGCCGGTGTAGACGATCTTTCGGCCGGGGCGTGCGGGCCCGACCACCTCCTCTGGCTGGATCACTCGACCGTCGTGCTCGACCGGTTCCCCTGCGTGGAGTTTCGAGTACTTCGGGCCGGGTGGAATCCCGAGTTCCTCCTCGGCCGTTTCTCGGTCGAACCGCCCTTTGCGCTCGTCCTCGACCAGGGCGTAGCCGACGGCTTTAGTCCGGTGGTCGACCTCGAACGTGCGGACCTCGTACTCCTCGCGCGAGAGGGCAACCTCGCCAGCCGAGACCTCATTGATCCGAATGGTGAAGGCGGGGTCAGCACCGGTAGCGTGGACGAGGTCCCGGATCCGCGAGCGCGTCCCTCGGGGAACGTGAATGGCCAGCGGTTCCTCGCGATCGTTGAAATCCCACGTCTGCACCAGGCCCGGGATGCCGAGGACGTGATCACCGTGCAGGTGCGTGACGAAAAGGTGCGACACCGAGAACCCGGTGCCATAGCGCATCATCTGGCGCTGGGTCCCCTCGCCACAGTCAAAAAGGAAGCCCTCGCCCTCGCGCCGGCAGAAGATGGCACTCGTGTTGCGCTCGGTCGTCGGCACCGCCCCACCCGTTCCGAGGAACGTTACCTCCATCGACCAATGGTTCCCCACGCGAGCGGTAAACGCGTATCGGATTCCGAAAACCGATTGGCGGAGTCAGTAATCGTTTAGACCGTTTAATTTGTTTACTACCGGATGGTTTCGGCCGTCTCGAACCCCTCAAGGTGCCAATCTCGAGAAGTCCCCTGAACGGTCACCCCCATTAAACCAGCTGAGGATGCAAGGGAGAATTACATGATTCGACTCCAAACCGTCGTCGCGCTACTCCCCGTGTTGCTCCTCGTTCTGGTCGGATGAGCCAGTGGGTTGAGCACCGCTTCCTCCCGTAGGGACACACCCATGCCTCCGATTGCCGCCAGTATCGATAGCGGTAGCGCCGACACTCACGCTCCGCGTTCGAACGCCACCATCGTCGTCAGGTCACACCCCACGGTCGATCGTCGCCCGTCTTCCTCGACGCCCTTTGGGCTGTTTCTCTCGGCCACCTGACCCCGCAACCGACCGATTCTTACGCGTTCCCCGGCTATCCGGAGGTGATGGATGCGCCGCTGTGGACCGACGCCCACGCACCGTCGTTGGAGGACATTCCCCAGGAGGACGTGCGCGACAACCTGCGCAGGGGCGTCGAACAACCGATCAACCTCGTGGTTCACGGGCCCGCCGGCAGTGGAAAAACGGCTGCCGTTCGGGCGATGGCCCGCGAGGCCCACGATGACCCCGAGAACGACTTCATCGAGATCAACATCGCCGACGTGTTCGACCGGACGAAATCGGAGATCACGGACGATCCCCGATTCGCGCCGTTCCTGAGTGGCAAAAGCCAACTCTCGAAGCGGGACATGCTCAACCACGTCCTCAAGGAATCGGCGAGTTACGCGCCCGTCTCCGGGGATTACAAAACGCTGTTGCTGGACAACGCCGAGGCCGTCCGCGAGGACTTCCAGCAAGCCCTCCGGCGGGTGATGGAACGCCACTACCGGACGACGCAGTTCGTGCTGACGACCCGCCAGCCGACGAAGTTGATCCCACCGATCCGGTCGCGGTGTTTCCCCGTCCCCGTCCGGGCGCCGACTGACGACGAGGTGGTGACCGTCCTGTCCCGGATCGCCGAGGCCGAGGACGTTGACTACGACGAGGAGGCGCTGCGCTATGTCGCAACCGTCGCCGAGGGCGATCTCCGTGAGGCGATTCTGGGTGCCCAGACCACTTCCGCGCGAACCGGCGCCATCGAGGGGACCGATCCCCTCGACGTGCTCCGGGAGGTGGGCGAGGACGACCGGATCGAAGCAATGATCGAACACGCCGTCGCCGGCGAATTCGAGGACGCCCGATCGATCCTCGACGACCTGCTGGTCGACGACGGCCGCGACGGCGAGGCGATCCTCGAGGACCTCCTCCGTGTCGCCCGCAAACGCGAGTTCTACGACGACGAGGACCTGGCTGCCCTCCACCAACTGGCCGGCGAGGTCGAAATGGATCTCTCGGAAGGAACCAGCGATCGGATCCACCTCTCGCACCTGCTCGCCGAACTCGGGCGGGGCGAGAAGGCGTGACGCGGAGGCGAACGACGTGACCCGATTTCGTGACCTCGTCGGGCTCGGCCTCGCGTTCCAATTGCTCCTCCTTGGGACCGTCGGGATGACGTTCAGTGCCATCGGGGTTCTCGTCGACCCGGCCATGGCGCTGACATCCTGGTACGACCTGTATTTCCCAATCGCGATGACGGTCCTGGCAATCGGGCTCGGCCTTGCCTGGTGGGCCCTCTCGCGGTGGCCCTGGATCGCACCCGGCGGCGTGTGGAACGTCGCCCTCCTGGCATTCGGCGGCGCGCTGGTCGGCATGGCGGCCGGCGGCGTTGTCGATGTCTCGACCGGTGGGCCACCGACCCCAGAACTTCCCTCGATCGTTCGCGCGATCGGCTGGGGCGTCGGACTCGTCATTGGCCTGGTTCTGGGCCAGGGACGAGGGTGGCTGGTTCGGGACGAAGACACCATGAGGTGAAGGCGACCCCTCCACTCCCCCAGCGTGACGATCACCGCGAAAATCGACCGTGACCGGATAGATGAAGAGGTAGCTCCCAATCCAGAAGGCAACAGACAGCAACCCCAATAGGCCGGCTCCAGGCCGTTTGATCCGAACCCGGGAGAGGAAGGCCACGGTCACGACGGTTGTGATGAGTGACCGGTGCCATAGTCGTCGACTAGCCACGGAGTAGGAGGTTCCTGAGGCCGCGAACGACGTTCCCCTCGGGACCAACCTCTTAATCGGCGCACGGGAAGTAAACCCATGCCCAGGTTATCTCACACCAGAATCGAGAATCGCGAGCGCGTCCAGCCCAACGACGCCAACAACTACGAGTCGCTCCATGGTGGCATCCTCACGAAATGGATGGACGAGGTGGGCGCGATGTCGGCGATGCGGTTCGCGGGAAAAACCTGCGTCACGGCCAGCATCGACGAGTTGAATTTCGAACGCTCGATTCCACTCGGGGAAGTGGCGCTGGTCGAGGCCTACGTTTTCGACGCCGGTGAGACGAGCGTCAGGGTTAGGGTCCCCGCCAGCCGGGAAGATCCCCGGACGGGCGCAGTCGAACGAACCACGGCCTCGTGTTTCACGTTCGTCGCGATCGACGAGGAGGGACAACCCGTATCAGTCCCGGACCTGACGATCGAGAGCGAGGA
>JBKEGM010000120.1:0-7249 GCA_046710005.1 Natrialbaceae archaeon | reverse complement strand
CTGCCACGAACGTCCGGCGCGAGAGGCCAGAATTGGAGGCCTCTGAACTGTCTTGTTCCATGCAAATGTTCCTTATTCCTCCATATAAAAAGGGGTTCATGAGCACAATTTAGGCATTAAAGTGGGGTCGTCCGCAATCTTGATTTCCGAACCGACCGTTTGAATTGTACCGAATATTGATCACAATTGGTGTTCCGTGGTAAAATCTCCCTCATGTATACGAGTTACAGCTTTGGTTCGACTGTTGGGTTTCTTTTACTTCTGCATGAAAATCGTCTGGTCGCGATCGAACCAGACTAGTGCCCGGTCGGTTCCGCTTCTTCGAGATCCAGATCTTCGTGACTCGTGGGGCCCGGGACCGGTTCCACTTCGACGTCTTCGGGGTTGTCGCCGATATAGATCACGTTCGGATCCGAGACGTCCGAATGGACCTTGAACGTGTCCGACTCGTCGTAGTCCTGGAGGTACTGGTTCGGGGCGCTCTCGGGGTCGTTGAGGTCCCCGAAGTGAATCGCGTCGACCGGACAGATGTCCTCGCAGGCGGTCGTTCCCCGCTGTTCGTCGTCCCACTCGCGGTGGACGCAGAACGTACACTTGCTGCAGGACCCCTCCGGCGGTGTCCCGGCCAACCAGTGTCCCTCGTCGTCCCGCTTCTGGCCGTCGAACTCCCCGTCAAGGTACTCCGGCACGTCGGTACCCACGAAGGCGTTCACGTGGTAGGGGCAGGCCACTTCACAGTACTTGCAACCCAGACAGGTGTCATAGTCACAGACGGTTCGACCGTTCTCAGTTTTGAATCGTGAGTTGTTCGGGCACACTTCGATACACGGGGCGTCATCACAGTGCTGGCACGGCCGCTGCAGGGATTCACAATCGGTTGGGCCTTCGTATTCCTCGTCCTCCCGTTGGTAACGGTGGACCTCCATCCAGAAGTGGCCGTCCGGCGTGTGATTCTCATTCTTGCAGGCGTCCACACAGGAGAGACATTTGATACAGGCCTCGGTATCCAGGACCATCCCCCGCTGGACCGAATTGTCGTCGTCCGACTGTGCAGACGCTGGTTCCGAAGAAATTCCTGCACTGACGGCTGCCGCCCCGACGGCGGCAGCACCGGCGAATTTCAGCACTGACCGGCGAGACGGCGAGTCAACTCCGTCCATCGATGACTCGCCCGGAACCGCAGTCAGGTCCGAGTCGAACTCCTCGCGAACGTCCGCGGCGTATCGGTCTTCGAATGCGTCGCGGGACAGGGTTCCTTTTGCAACGCGCCGTGCGTCCTTGGCCATTCGTTTGCCCAATTCGGTGTCGGCGTCGACGTCCGCCAGGATGTCGTCGCCCACGTCGTCGATGTCGTCCGTGTCGATTGTGTCAGTCATTGATAATCACGCTCCAATAATCGGAACATTCAGTGCGCCGAGGATGATCATGAGTCGGAGCATGAGCCCGCCGACGACAACGAGCCCGAATTTCAGGGCACAGATGCTCGTCGCCCAACGGCACATGAACGTGTTTTTCTGCAGGTCACAGCGTCCTTCGATCCCGAGCAGGACCCCGGACAGGGCCAGCGGGAGGACCATGCCGACACCGACCACGCCGACCCAGAACAGTATCCAGCCGTCGTTCATGATGTACTGGAAGGTCTCGACGGCCGTCGGGCCCCCGTTTTGAAGCGTGAACATCAGCATTGCGAGAGTGCCCAGTTCCGCGAGGATGACCACGTCATCCGCGAGGCTGAACTCCTGCACGCCGGTGTCAAGGAATCCTTGTGTCACCACGGTCACCCCAAAGACCGCCGCGATGCCGATCGAGAGGCTACTCGTGAGGAACAGGAGGGGAAGCCACGTCTCGTTCCAGAGTGGGATGACGTTGCCCGTCGCGCTAAGCAGCAGAGCGGTGTAAACGGCCAGGAGCACGCCCACGACGATGCCAACGGCGGTGATAGCCCGACGAATACCCTCGCTCGGACGGGTTACCATGGCGAGTGTGTCGATCGGACCGATATTCACCGGGAACCCGTTCTCCCGGCCGAAGCCGAGCCAGAGGGCCTGGAGTGCGGCCAATACCGTGAACAGCACGATCACCCAGATCCCGATGGTCATCCAGGACTGAAGGTTCGTGAACAGCCAGAATTTGATGACGTTGAGCGGTTCCCCGAGGTGAAAGAGCAACAGCAGGCCACCGACCGAAATCGAAAGAACGGCGATGACCATACTCCACCGTGCCGTCTGGAAGTAGGATTGTTGTCGATCGGGGTGTCTCTTACTCAGGAGATCCGCGACGGCGCCGGACACATAGGCACCGCCGGCCAAACCGCCCAAGAAGAGGTACACGCCGATCGAGATGCCCCAGAACTCAGAGGGCAATAGTGGGTTTACCATCGAGATCCCCCCGCGGTGGTCGGCCCACACTGGGGACGATCGGTACGCAAGTGTCTCACTGAAACGTTCGTCTCCATACGTATCTGTACTGTATTCGCGGCCATAGGGGTGACCGTTGATTTTACAGCCCTTTTTAAGGGCTAGTGAACTGTTAACATGTGAATGCAACACGAATCAAGATGGGTTTTCGAGTCGACGGGTTTCGATCAATTTGGGATGCATCCGGGGTTGGAGACAGAATTTCGTTGCGAATTTCGAGTGGATGGCGACGAAAACAGCGTTCGTGTCGGATTCCGGTTATACCTCGTCCGCCTCGTCTTTCACGCCAGTCGTAATCTCGAAGTCCTGTTTCGGTGAGCTGACACAGGTCAGGACGTAGCCGGCTTCCACCTGATCGTCTTCGAGATACTGGTTGCCGTCGTGTTCGACGTACTCGGTGCCGTCGCCGGGCACTTCCGAAGTACATTCTCCACAAACACCACGTTGACACTGATAGGGAACGTCAAGATCATTGTCCAACGCCGCCCCTAAGAGCGTCTCGTTTTCCACGACGTCGGTGGTCGCGTCCTGAACGGTCCAGTCGATCGAGTAGCTATCGAGATCGGGCTGGGTGGTCGTTTCTTCCGGCTGGGTGGTTGTTTCTTCTTCCCCGCCGGGCGAATAGGAGTCGGCGGCGTCCTGCTTGCCAGTCTCGATGGCGAAGTCCTGTTTTGGCTCTGCGACGCAGGGGAGCACGAACCCACCCGCGATTTGTTCGTCGTCCAGATATTCGGCCCCGGAATGGTCGACGTACTCCGTCCCGTCGCCGGGAACTTTCGACGTACAAACGCCACAGATTCCCCGTTGACATTGGTTGGGAATGTCCAGGTCGTTTTCGAGGGCAACATCGAGGAGGAGTTCGTTACTCGGGACCTCGGTAGTCGCGTCCTGAACGGTCCATTCGATGGCGTACGTTTCTATTTCCCCTGCCGTGGTCGTTTCTTCCTCCCCGGTGTTCGGTTCACCCTCCTTGGTCGTCGGTGCTTCCTCCGTGGTTTCCGGAACCGCTGTGGGGTCATCTGCCCTTGGGCCAGTCGGGTCATCCTCGCCCATGATACCGAAACAACCGGCCGTCGAGATCATCCCTGCACTGGCGAGGGCGGCCAGGAGGTTCCTGCGATCCAGATTCGTTTTGCAGGAGCCACCACATTGCTCCACCTCCGCCTCGGCGCTACCAGCAGTCTCCTCCGATTGGTTTTCTAAGCGTGGTTGCTCTTCCATAGTGTACCGAACGGGTTCCCCCGCCATTCTCATTTGGATTGATTATACAGCCTATTAAGCCAATTGTTCTGAATGAGTCTGTGTCCCATGGAGCGATCTCGGGTCCACGATCAACGGTGAGTTCTCAATCACTCCATCGACTTTCGAGTCGGTCCTGAACCCCACCGCTGCTCGATTCACTTTCTGCGAGATTGTACTGCCATTTGGATGAGTCCGAGGTGATTTCTTCTCAACGAGTTGGTTTCCACCAAACCTCGTCCACATGATCGATGACGGCTCTCACTCCATACGGCTGCCGCCATTCACTGGCGTATACGTCCCCGTCGTAAATCGGGCCGCGTCTCCCGCAAACGCGACGATGGCCGGTGCGACGTCTTCCGGTTGTGCCACGCGACCCAGTGGGGTTGCCCGGGACACGTTCCGCCGGACCTCCTCGTCGATGGACTCCCTCGTGGCATCGGTTTCGACCAATCCCGGTGAGATGACGTTAGCAGTGATTCCGTATTCACCATACTCCTCGGCAACGTACCGGACGAAGGCGTTCAACCCTGATTTCGCGACACCGTGGGCGACAGACGATGTATCAGGCGTTTTCGACCGGCCACTGGAGACGTAAATCAACCGCCCGTATTCTTGCTCCATCATCCTCGGGACGACGGCCTTGGTCATGGAAAACGCCGCCCCGAGTTCGGCGTCGATTTTCGCAGCCATTTCGTCCCACGTGATTTCCGAAATCGGCTTGTGGGCGAACGGCAAATTCGCGTTATTGACGAGGATGTCGACCGAGCCCCATGTGGATTCCACCTGGGATACCATAGAATCCACCGCCGCCGGGTCCGTCACGTCGGCTTGGATGACGAGGCTTTCACCGCCCCGCTCCTCTACCTCGGCCGCAACCGCCTCAGCCGCCGCAGAATTTGAAAGGTAATTGATAACCACGTCCGCGCCTGCGTCGGCCAGTTCCTTGGCTGTCGCGGCACCGATTCCCCGACTACTCCCCGTAACAAGCGCGATTTGACCGGTTAGATCCGTTGTCATAGTGTTTCCTATCTCGTCTTGTCTGGAAAAAATTCACGATACTGTCAATTGGTATCTTCTCACGGAGTTTAGCGAATACGCTGCGCTCCGACTGTTCCCCGGGATCAGGCGGGAACTCGCCCAACGATAGTCTGATAGCGCGTGTCCGGCACCTCACGGATTTCAACGTCCACGAACCCGTTCTCTTCGAGGGCGGTGTGATACTCCTCAGCAGTGTAGGTGTTGCCGACGTCGGAAATAGCCAACATGTGGACGCCAAAACGTTCAGCGACCTCGGAGCGCCCGCGGACCCACTCAGCACCGACGAAGGCGCCGCCAGGTTCCAATGCATCGAAGGCGTTACCGAAGTATTCGTGAATCTCCTCTAGGGAGAGCGACACCGTCATTCTGGCACTGAACACGAGATCGAATCCCCTCGGGAGGGATTCTCGGGCGTCTCCTTCGACGACTTCGAGGCCCTGTTCTCGGTGATGGTCTTTCAAAAAGTTGAGGGTCGAATCCCGATCGAGGAGCGTCACGTCGGCCCCACGGCGCTGAAATTCGGCGGCGAATCTTCCGGGTCCACCGCCCACGTTGAGGACACGCTCCGGTCGTGGCTGGACGTGCTCCGCGGCCGTCACGATCGAGCGAACAATCGATTCGGGGACCGTCGCCATACCGCCCATGTAATTGCGGAATTCCTCCTCTGAGAATCCTGTGGAATAGTTTCCATGCATTTTCTCGGGTAGGTCCATGTATTCCTCGAACGTGTCGAGACGATGCGGGAGGATCCCTCTTTCCAGGGCGGGCGTTTCGGGATCAAAGCCCCGAAGTCGGTCCGTCGCCTCGTAGGCTTTACCAGTCGACGTTGCATACCCCAGATCCGCGAGGGCTTCAAGGACTGTCGAGGCGGCCCGGGATGTAATTCCGGTTTCGTCGACGATTCCTTCAACGTCCTTCTCGCCGCCGAGCAACGCCTCGATGACCCCGGTCTCTCGACAGGCCCACAACAGAAAAACCTCGCCGTGTTTGTCGTAAACTGCGTCACTACTCATATATAGTCTGTATATTGCCGTTATTAAAAAGGCCCCGAGATCGATACCGCCACGGATTCACCCGACTTGGGTCGCAATCGATCACTCGGTAATTTCGAAGGTCAGATGCGCGGCTGATAGGGGTCTGACAGGGTGATTATCCAGGTACGACAGATGCGGGCGGATTTCGAATTCCGGTTCGTCATCGTCCATCTCGAAGATCGTCGGATAGACGTCGATGAAATGATACCCCGGTTCGCCGGACGCCGTGAGGACAGTCCGGACGGTGGGACTTCGCAGGTCCTCGCTCGCGCCGCAGGCGTATCCCAGCGGCTTGTTGTCATAGACGAAGTACGGTGCACTCTCGTAGGCCGTCCAGCCGATGCCCGAAAGCTCGATTTCGATCTCGGTTCCCACGGGTCCGCTCGTCGGTTCGAACGTTTCGACCGACGGGTGCATCATGAAGCCGGTTTGGGCGACCGAACGGCCACCCACTTCGGCGACAATCGGTCTCGTTGAGCCTTCTGCCGGCGGGATTTCGACCTCGATCTGGAAATGTCCGTCCGCGTCCGTCGTCACGGTGGGGAGAACCTCCGGCCGTGGTTGCGGCGTAACGTTGATCCCTCGAATTCCGTCGCCGACGTGCTGATACCACAACAGATCGACCGTTTCCTTCGCTGGGAAGTTTTGACCGGTAATCACGGCATCTGTGCCGGCCTGCCCACACTGTGGGGTAATCGAAAGCTCGGCGTCGGTGTCCGCATCGAGGTCCAACAAGTGAACCTCCATCGGATTTTCGTCGACGAGTTCGTCGACCCACGCCGTTTCCGGGGGCGAGTCTGGGGGCGTAACAGTGACTGTCCAGGCGTTTTGTCGGTCGCCACCCACCGAACCGAGCGGGGACTGGGTATTGTTCGCCACGAAGGGGACGCCTCGATAGTTGCGCCAAAGCTGAATGACGTGTTCGCCGGGTGGGCCCGTAGCTCTGATGGCGGCCGTGGCCGTGCCCCGGTTCTGCACGCCGGTCATAAATCCGAGGAAGCCGTTATCCCATGAGACCTGAAAGTTCGAGTGGGTCACCTCCGGGCCTAAACCGTACCCCCTGAGAATGATCGATTCGCCGAGTTGAGCCTCAGTCCGCTCGAGTTCGAACCAGGGCGTAATCTCGATTTCCGTCCGGGCGACGGGCTCGTCTCCGCTCATTATTTCGATTCTATGGGCGCCGCCGAAGTCCTCCGGAACGGTCCACGCGGTGTCGAACCGCCCGTCGTCGTTCGTTTGCACCGTCCCGATGGTGACTTCTCGCGGCTGGTATTGTGTCCCGGTGATCTGGTAGCCTTGGAGCACTCCCCAGCGTCCATCGACCGTGTGCCAGGTGAGGTCGTATTGCTCATCGGCCGGAAAGTTCCGGCCCATGAGGGTGATTTCGTCACCCACGTATCCCTCCTGATCGCTTACAAAGAGGTCCCCGGCACTTTTCGCCAACTGCCCGGCGTTGTCAAGTCGCTCCTGAAGATCGGATGACAGTGTCGAGTCCTCGTCCATACGGATGGAGTGTTC
>JBKEGM010000119.1:0-7387 GCA_046710005.1 Natrialbaceae archaeon | reverse complement strand
ATGTCCAGGTCGGTCGTGTTCTTCTGCCCCAGCACCGCATCGTACTGTACATCGACCTGCACGTACTCGACCGGGTCGCCCGCTTGGTGCACGTTCGATGACATTCTCCCCGCCGTGAACGGCGAAAGCACCTTCTCGCTGAGGTCCTGTTCGACGCCATCGACAGATTCCAACCAGCGAATAAACACTCGGAGCGTGTCCATCTGGGTTTTCTCGCTGGCGGGCGAGAGATTCCCATCCTCCCGACGCCAGATCCGATATCGGTGCAATTGCCGTCCAGTGAGCGTATTGAGATTTTCGATGCCGTTATCGCTACACCATCCAACGAAGTGATTTAGCCGATACTCGTGTGCCTTCAGCGAGGCGGCAGCCAGGTCGTTTTCCTTGTCCGCGAGGTACAGTTCGAGCGCGGTTTCGGGGTCGATGGGTTCCAAGCTCATGGATCGGTCACATCGTGCGCGAATCCCACGATCACCGATTCGACACCCGCGAAATCGGAAGCGTAAACGTCGCTATTCGGAGAAAGAAGGGTAGTCACGCCGCATGTTTGAAGCCCCTCGGGAACGACCCGAACCGTCAAGTCGAGTTCATCTGCAGCGTCAGTGAGTGCAGTCACCAAGTCGTCGACGTCACCAGTTTCCGCCGTCAGGGAAGGCAAAACGCTTGTTCCCCAGTGACTCGATCCGGGTGCTCCCATCAATGAAAACCTGCATCACCGCTGACTGGCCACTGTTGGGGTCAAACGGAATAGTGAGTACAACTGCCTCCCGCATTGGGACCAAAACGGTGCTGCAGTGAGTCAGCCGACGGAGTCAAATCTACCGATCACTTTTGAAAGGCGCCAACGTATTGTTATGGGACACCATGGGGTACATTGTCCGAATGCCGAAACTCGGCCTGGAAATGGAAGAGGGAACCGTCCTCGACTGGCACATCGAAAAGGGGGGAGAAGTGTCGGAGGGAGACGCCGTTGCCGAGATCGAATCCGAAAAGAGCGTCGGGGAAGTCGAGACCCGCGAGGAAGGTGTCCTTCGGCAGATCGTTCTGGAGGAGGGGGAAACGGCACCGCCAGGAGCGCCAATGGGAATCGTCGCAAGCGAGGGCGAGGACATCGGCGACCTCGAAACCGAGGTCGAAACAGCCGGAGAACCAGCCAAAGAACCGACCGCGGCCGAAACCGAGACCGACAAACAAGCCGTCGCGAGTGAAGCGGAGGCAGAACAACCCGCAACGAAGCAAACACCGACACAACCCAGTGAGGTAAAGGCCTCACCACGAGCAGAAGAGCGAGCTTCGGAACTGGGTGTCGATCTCGAACTCATCGAGGGGACCGGACCGGGTGGAGCAATCACGGAGGATGACGTGGAGACTGCCGCCTCGGAAGAACCACCGACACCCCCGGCCGAAGTAAAGGCCTCACCACGGGCGGAGGAACGAGCGGCGGAACTCGATATCGATCTCGGTCGGCTCGAAGGGACGGGGCCAGGCGGGGCGATCACCGAAGAAGACGTCGAAGAGGCCGCTGCGGCACCAGCAGACGGGACGGGACCAGCCAAGCGGACTGTCACGGAGGCTGTCGAGTTCGGCGGCATGCGCCGGACCATCGCGGATCGCCTCAGCCAGAGCGCGAAGAACGCGGTCCACGTCACCGAACACCGGACCGTCGACGCCGAAGCGATCTTGGAGGCCACCGATGAGGCAAAAGAAGTACTGAACACCGAGCTGTCGATGTCGGACCTGCTACTGGTCGCGATTTCGGCAACGCTCGCGGAGCATCCCGAGTTCAACGCCACCTACGAGGACGAGACACACACCATCTACGAGGAACACAACCTCGGACTTGCGGTCGACGTCGACGCTGGTCTGATCGCGCCGGTGCTGGCCGACGTCGGTGAGAAGGACCTGTCCCAAATTGCCGAGGGGCGCCGCCGAATCACCGAGCGAGCGCTTTCGGGCGAGTACACGATGGACGACCTTGCCGGCGGAACGTTCACGGTGACTAACCTCGGCGTCCTGGGTGTCGAGGCCTTCGATCCCATCATCAATCCGCCGCAGGTAGCGATCCTGGGCGTCAATGCACTTGCGGAACGCGCGGAGCATTCCGAGGAGGGAATCGGGTTCCGGCGAAAACTCCCGTTTAGCCTTTCGTTCGACCACCGGGTCGTCGACGGGGCCGACGCGGCGCGGTTCCTCCAGACCCTGGCCGAACACGTCGAGAATCCCTGGCCCTTGCTTTCCGTGGAGGTCGGAGCGACACGGGAGTGAGCCCCGTCGGTTGCTTTAGCGTACCATCGGTGTTCGTCCGGACCCACCGGTACCGGGACGTCCAGACCGTACGACTAGGGTGGGCGCGCCGCCCCGATCGACTACAGTTCGACCGTCCGGTCCGGTTCGGGCATCGAGTCGACGTTGGCTCCGGTCTCGAAGATGACCCCGTTCAGCACGTCAGTGGTGTCGAAGTACCAATAGCGCGTGCCGCCAAAGTTGCCGCTCTGGACGACCGGCATGCCGGCGTCCTCGAACTCCTCGACGACGCCATGTGGGTCCTCGAATGCGAAGCAGGCGATGTGGTGAAGCCCCTCACCCTGCTCCTCGAGGTGCTCGGTATAAAGGCTCTCGCCCTCCATGGGCTCGATGAGTTCCATCATCATCTCGCCGATAAATCCGAGCGCCAACTTCATCGAGTAGTCGTGTTCTTCGCCCCGGAGCGTGGTCTTGGTGAGTGTCGGCGGTTCGAACCGGTACACCTCCCATTCGGTGAGGCCGAGGATGGCACCGTACCGCTCCATGCCATCATCGAGGTCTTCGACGACGATACCGATCTGGCTGATTTCCGGGACGTCGGTGTCGATCCGTGAAATGTCTGGTGTCATGATTCGTAATCTGGTGTGCGAATTTTGGCGGTATCGTTTGTCTGTCGATCATTGGTGCGATCGTTTCGATCGTGGCGGAACTGCGCGCGACTGTCCGAATCCCGTTTGTGGGGACGGTTCCGACGAACGCCTTGCTCACATCCTCGCTCCACCGTCGACGTTCACAGCCTGCCCGGTCACGTGCGGGTTGGTCGCGAAGTAGACGGCGAGGTCGGCCATGTCCTCGGGCGTTTGTTCCGTCCCTTGCGGGATGTTCTGCTCCAGGCTCTTCTCGAACGGTTGGTCGAAGAACGGCGTCAGGACGTTCTCCCACATCGCGGTATTGAGAATGCCAGGGCAGATGGCGTTGGCCGTGACGCCGGCGTCCGCGAGTTCCATTGCGATCGTCTTGGTTAGTCCCACGACCGCATACTTCGAGGCGACGTAGTGGGCGAGCCCCGGGAACGGCATCTTGCCGGCGATCGAGGCCGTGTTGATGATCCGCCCGTCACCGCGCTCTTTCATGTGCGGGATCACGGCCCGCGATCCCAGGAACACGCCCTTGACGTTGACGTTGAACAGTGCGTCCCACTCCTCCTCGTCGAGTTCCTCAAGGAACCCCGCAGTGATGATTCCGGCATTGTTCACCATCACGTCGATCCCGCCCCACTCATCGATGACAGTATCGACCGCGTCGTGGACCTGATCCGCTTTGGTGACGTCACAGTCGAGGGCCATGGCGCTGGAACCCAACTCCTCGATTTCCGGCGCCACGCCCTGCGCCTCGTCGTAACCGCCGATCTCCCTGGTGTCGTACTGGTTGTACTCGTAATCGATCCGGTCGGTGTCCACGACGGCGACGTTCATCCCCTCTTCGGCAAACCTGTGTGCGATACCTTTCCCGATACCCCGGCCGCCGCCGGTGACGACCGCTACTTTTCCCTCTAAGTGGTGTGTTGGCATACTACCTCCCCCCAAATCTATTACGAAAGACCATTATATATAGTAACCGCCCACAAACTGAGGGCATTCTATTGAACCATTGAACTCGTGTCCACTGATTGACTTCCTCCCCGCGCTAAAGTACGTTTTTTTTTGCAGGAATCGACGATTGGTAAGGCACGAGCAGAGAGGTTTTACGTGTCTCGTAGTGTATCTACTGATAGATGCGGTTAGTCTTTGAACAGGGGACGATAGCCGTTGAGGGCGACGATACCGTCCCTCACACGAAGTGGGACGAGCGGACCGGCACGAACCGAGCCCTGGGATTCCGATATAGACATATTCGAGACCACCTCGTCAATTCTGATATTGATTACGAAGACGATGTCCTCGATCTGATTCCCTCACCTGAACTCACGAACGAGATCGATCTCCGTCCGTATCAACAAGAAGCCCTAGATCGCTGGCTAACTGAACGTCGCGGCGTACTCGTCTTACCAACCGGTGCTGGGAAAACCTACGTTGGTATGGAGGCCATCGAAAAGGTGAATGCCCCCGCGTTCGTTGTCGTGCCGACTCTTGATCTGGTAGACCAATGGATAGAGGAATTGAGTAGCTTCAATATTGACATTGGCGAGTACACGGGCCGTGAGAAACAGTTCGAACCAATTACTGTCTCCACATATGACTCAGCATACAACCATGCCGAAAAGCTCGGCAATCGATTCAAACTCCTGATTTTCGACGAAGTACATCACCTTGCGTCTGAGGGGTATCGACAGATCGCGGAGCTATTCGCGTCTCCCTTCCGACTGGGATTGACCGCGACCTTCGAACGAGAGGACGAGAAGCACAAAGCCTTGACCGAGTTGCTCGGTGGGAAAGTCTATGAGATTGAAACCGAGGAGCTCACCGGCGAATATTTGTCAGAGTATACGGTGGAGCGCATTACGATTGATCTCAAACCCGAGGAGAGCGAGGCCTACGAGGAGAATGTCGAAGTCTTCCGCAACTATCTTAAATCGACGAACATCGCTATGCGGGGCCCGCAGGACTTTCAAAAAGTCGTGATGAGGAGCGGGAACGACCCCCAAGCTTGGCGCGCGGTGCGATCTCGTAACAAAGCCCGTAAAATCGCGTACAGTTCGGAGTCCAAACTCGATGAATTAGCTACTCTACTCGACCAACACCGAGACGATCGACTTATTATCTTCACCCGCTACAACGATTTAGTGCATGACGTCTCGGATCGATTCTTCATTCCGAGTATCACGCACAAGACCGAGAAGAAAGAGCGTCGACGTATCCTTCAGAAGTTCAAGGACAACGCGTATTCAGCGGTCGTCAGTTCCCAGGTTTTGGATGAAGGGGTGGACGTCCCTGATGCGAATGTCGGCATCATTCTGAGTGGGACTGGAAGCACCCGTGAGTATCGACAGCGTCTCGGCCGCATCCTTCGACCGTCAGGAGACGTCGCTCGTCTTTATGAAATTGTCTCGAGTGGTACCGGAGAGATCCGCACGTCCACCCGGCGAAAAGCCTGACCACTATGTTGACGAAAGAGCTTCTAGAAGTCGAAAAACGCAGACCGAATATCCAACCTCGGTATCGAGACATTGACGAATACCAGCCGGCTGCTGAACAAGTCCTTGATGCGTACGAGACGGGAAAAACACGGGCTCAAATCAACGGAGAAGTCAGTGAGCTAGAGACCCATGATACGTTCAAACTAGTACGTGGGCTCTCAAAGTTGCTGGATCGACGTGCTACATTTGAACAGGAGTATCCAGTAGAGCCATCAAGACTTCGAGAGGCCGTCTTCGACGAAGGGTTTGTCACCTCCGAAGAGGAGCGTCGGCAGGTTCTCACTGACGTCGCGGCTGATTTCGATTTATCCCCTCGTGAAGTCGAGGAAAACCTCTGGGCCGACCGAGACGAGGAGGAAGTACTTGTTTCGGTCCCCGAAATAGATCCTCAAGAACTGCTTCGCCAGTACAATCTATCGTTGACGCAAACGCTACTTTTCGATGCTTTAGAGTTAGAATTCACCGCGTCAGACAACTTCCAGGAAATATTTGGGGTGATTTCCTATCTCGGCTTGATGTACACAGTGGACGAAGAATTGAGGGTAACTGTGACTGGGCCGGCTTCTATTCTCAAGAAAACCCGGAAATACGGAACAACACTGGCGAAGCTCGTCCCCAGTATAATGAAGGCCGATGAGTGGAGTCTGTCCGCAAAGGTCGAAACCGACGTCAGTGACGAAACCCGAATCTATGAGTTCACTCTGAATTCGAGCCATGCAGATCTCTTCCCGGACAAGGTAGCAGTGGAATCGTTCGACAGCGAAGTCGAACGGGACTTTGCGACACGAATTAGCTCGCTAGCTGATGGATGGACGGTCAATCGAGAGCCAACCATTCTCCGGACGGGAAATCGGGTTATGATCCCCGACTTCAGCTTTACGCGGAATGACAACGATTTCTATCTCGAAGTGATTGGTTTCTGGACTCCAGAGTACCTCAACGAGAAGTTAGAGAAGGTGCGCCACGTTGAGTCAGAAAAACCCATTATGCTGGCGGTCAACGATTCGCTGAGCTGTACAAAAGAAGATTTTGAGGACGCGAATGTTGAGCAGGTATTCTTCTACGACGATCAGATTCCGGTAAAACCAGTCCTCAAACGACTACAGGCAATTGACGAACGGGAAGCAGAACAGGACCTCCAACAACTGAATGAGCAAGGCATCGAAGTGAGTCGTGACGAAATAATTGATATCGAGTCGCTTGCTGCGTCGTATAACCTCGAAGCAGCAGCGATTGAAGAATACTTGGACGAGAACTACGAGGGGGTCCTTTCGAATGGAAAGTTCGTTCCCAACCAAGTTCTAACAGAAATCGAAGGCGAGATCGACGAACTGGACGGCAGTACTCTTGCTGACGTAAATCCCATCTTAGAAGAATACGGAGTGGGACAGGATATTCTCGAAGAGATGGGCTACACAGTCAACTACGTCTCCCTCAATCAAGACGAGGCTGAAATCAGGAAAACGACGTAACCGAAGACGAAATGTTCGTTTTCCTGTCTTAACAAGAGCGTCACTGTGTCTGGATCGGGTCCAATTGGAGTGACACTAAGGTAAAGGGAAGCTATCGATCGATCCGGTCGGTTTAGATATCGGTCGGTCATGGCTCGGTGGAGCCGGGAGTGCGCCTCCGCCCCTCGGCGGGTGCTGAAAAACTTAACCAACGAATAGCGATTAGTCGTATTCTTTGAGTCTCCTTCAGCGTCGAACGCGAGGAACCAGACAAACCCTATCCCGCAGAGATCGACCCAGCGAATACTGTGGGG
Source organism: Natrialbaceae archaeon (assembly GCA_046710005.1). Classification (GTDB taxonomy): domain Archaea; phylum Halobacteriota; class Halobacteria; order Halobacteriales; family Natrialbaceae; genus DATFIX01. The sequence continues at coordinate 242 of JBKEGM010000119.1, read as the reverse complement.
CTGGACCTCGGGATTCTGAACTTCATTCACGACTCGGACGGGCGGTCAATCGACCGCCTTGACCTGTTCGATGGGCGAGAGCGGCTCGAACGTGAGCAACGGTCGTTGTCGCGCGGCTGAAACTCGCTAGCGAGGGGACGATCAGTGTCGACGATGCCCGAACCGTGATTGATGCGATGATCGACGAGGGCTGGTACTGCGCCCCTGACGTCTATGCGAAGATCATTCAGAAACTCGAGTCA
>JBKEGM010000118.1:0-7537 GCA_046710005.1 Natrialbaceae archaeon | reverse complement strand
TGACTGATAACCGCGTCGGCGGTGAAACGCGTTTCCCCTGCCGGACCACCGTGGCGCCGGAACGTCGCCGTGAAATTCTCGCCGAGGCGTCTCACCACCCTTTTCCGCCCCCGACGATTAGGGGAGTTGATGTTATTGGTCCGCGGAGCCGCTGGCGGAACGGCCCTGACCGGGACGATCTACGAACGCGGCGAGTCCGCGCCGTCGTTCAAGGGGGCGCCGGAGGAGGGATCGCCGTACGTCTGGGTCTGTGACGAGTTCTACGAGGTCGAGTCGGGTGGATCGATCCAGCAGATCGGCGACCGCGAGGTCCACGTGGCCTTCGAATCGCCGATGCCTCGCGGCTACGACACCCGAGAGGACGCCGTCGATGCCGCAAAAGAGCACGTCCGAACACAGTTCGTTCGGATCGGCGTCGATCCGGAGGGCGTCGAAATCGAAGTCATTCAAAACGAACCCGGCGTCGAGGCCCCGACTAGCTGACCATTGCCGGCGCTTTTCATCGCCGTTCGTCGTTTTAGCCGTCGTTCCATCACTCATACTCGTTGCCGATACTCCGCGCTAGTTCCCGCCGTCGCCGCCGCCCTGGTTGCCACCGTTTCCTTGCCCAGTGCCCTGATTGTCACCGTCTCCTGCTCACTGTCCATCCTGGCCCCCGGCCCCGCCGGTCTCCATTCCGCTTTCGACGATTTCCCGGTAGGTGTCTTGCGAGAGGTGCTGCGGTTCGTACGATGCGCCCAGCTGGTTCTCCAGCACTGACACGAACGCCCGGAGGTGGTTTCGCGAGCCCCGGACCAGGTCCTCGTAGACGAGCGTGATCGCCGCCTCGTCGGTCGCGTCGGCTCGTTCCTGAATGTCGACGATGTCGACTTCCTCGACCTCGGCGCCGACGCGCAAAGCCGCCTCGGGCGAACCCTGGCCCTTCTCCAGCAGCGAGTCGTACAGCGACTGGAGCTCTTCGTTCGCGAACTGCCCCGGTTCGTCGGTAACCGGGTCCTCGAGATCGTACTTTTCGAGGAGCGCGGCGACCGGCTCGGTGTGCGTTTCCTCTAAGTCGGCAATGTTCTTGAACGCGGGATAGTCGGAGTACTTGCCGAGTTCGGTGTACAGGTCGTGGGCGAGTTTCTCCTCCTCGCGCATGAATTTCAGCCCCGAAATCTCCGCGTCGGTCAAATCGTTCGTCGGGTACTCGTCCAGTCGGTCCTGGAGACGTTCCTCGTCGAACGATGCGGTGCCGTCGTCGTCCGCCGGCGCAACGGCCGACGTCTGTGTGGCGGTGGCTTCCGTGGTGGTGTCGTCACTCGTCGTCGTAGTCGTCGACGAGGCACCAGTCCCCCCGTCAGCTCCTGTGGTACAGCCCGCGAGAGAAACGCCGATCGCACCGGCGATTCCCGTGAGCACGGTTCGACGCGACGTGACGAGACTAATCCAGACAGACCTTCCTGTTCGGTGGGAATGCGAGAAAAGCGGCTTCCTCCCCAGGAACTCACCCGGTTAGATGCCGACAACCAACAGCGGCGATCCGCAATATGTGACATCCTCCCCGCCGCGAACGGAGAGGGACCGAAGATCCCTCAGGCAGTCGGCCGCAGGCCGACGACAGCGTGACGTCGAAGACGCCACGAGCTGACGGGGCGTTGCGCCGTCGACGACGGGATTCTCTCGCTGTCTGAAGACAGTGCCGACGGCGGGGTCCGCCTCGGGCGGACGCTGTTTCACGTCGTCGACCACCGTTTCTCGTCGTACCGGTGGGTGCGCTCGGTGTCGAACGCGTCCTCGAACGTGTCATAGAGCGATCGCCGTTCGTCGCGGCTGATTCGGGCGAGTTCGTCGGCCTTCGTGATCTCTAGGGGCGGACCTCCCCCCGCGGCGACTGCCGACAGGAGGTGTCGGGTTAGCCGCTCCCGGCGCTCCTCGTCGCGAGTGAACGCCGCCGGCGCCTCGAGGCGGTACAGCAGGTCGTCGCGGGGGTCGTAGACCGCGCAGAAGGTGACCTCGTAGTCCTCGGCCGGGAGGTCGCGATCCAGTCCGAGCGCATCGCCCTCCCGCGACAGGGGTCGATCCGCGCCACCTCGGGAAGAGAACCAGCCCGTGACCGTCAGGTGGTCCTCGTCGCGGACCCACTCCCCGTCGACGGTCTCGCCGCGTTCGAGCACGCGGGTGAAGAAGGCGGCGTCATCGAGCCAGGGCGCCTGCGCGCCCTTCGAGCGGACGGCCCGGGTGATCGACTTCGAGATGGGATTTTTCACGAACCCGACCAAGGGGACGTCCCGTTCGACGAACCGCTCGACGAGGCGGAGGTAGTTCCTGAGGGCGTCACGAGGGAGTTCCTCCTCGTGCAGCAGGTCCGCGAGTTCCGGATCGCGATCCGGCCACCGGAGCATTGCCTTCGGATAAATCGGCCCGTCGAGGACCAGGAGTTCGTCCACCACGTCGGCGTTGGAGAGCGCGTGCTCGCTCTCGGCGAGGTACAGCGCAAGCGACCCGACGACTTGCTCCACGAACCGCGAGACGGTGGGCGCGCGAACCATCTTGCTCCGGAAGTATCCCCGGTCGCCCATGTGCCAGTCCTCGTCGAGGCGGATCATCGCGTCGTTGGTGTGGACCGCCGCCACGACGGTTCGTCCGCGGTGGAGTTCGAGGTCCGAGGGCGTCGCGCTCATCGCCGCGTGTGCGAGGTCGATCGTGACGCCGTTTTTGAACGTCGTCGGCCGGAACGACCCGGCGTCTAAACCGTGGACCGTTTCGTAGGCGTCGGCCGCAAGCGCGACGTCTTCGATTGGCACTGTCCGGCGGGACTGGTCGGCCATCGGTTGAAGAAGAGTCGTGCCATCCCGTGCGAGCGGATCGAGGAAATCGGCCCAAACGCGCTCGGCAAAGTCGTCGTGGTCACTATCGTCGACGTCCTGACCAATGCGGCGGGCCAACCGGGCGATGCCGTCGAAATGAACCGGATCGAGGGTCATCTGACGTCTGCACTGCGTTTCGCGCGCTCCGGGTAAAAGGCCTCGCGATGAGATCGGTTGGATCGGTTTACCGTGCTGAGGTTGCGACGCTCCAGTGACCCAGTCGGTTTATCGGACGCTGTTGGGTTTTGTGAGGCATGCGCGGGTCGCATTCATCATCAATTGGGCGCCAGTGTGGTTTCAATACAAACGGGAGAAAGAGACAACCATCATCCCGTGCTGGTCACGGTTACCGTGCACTTCCGTCCCGGAAGGCGCCTTCCCTGTCCGGGCAGTGGGTTCGGCATCGCTACTCCATCCGTGGCTTCCGGTGGGAAAGGGGTGCAGTGTTCGTGATGAACCGTCGATTGTTCGAGTCAATTGCGGAACGTCAGAGCCGCCCAGTCAGACGGCGACCAGTGTGCCCACTCCAAGGGACTATTCGTTTTGGATGCGATCCCAGGCCTCGACACAATCCTCACAGAGGAAACCTGCAAACCCGTCCACGTCATACCGGTCGACCGACGTATCCCTCCCACATCGTTCACATTTCATGCGTTCTCTGTCTGTATATCCATTTCCGATCGTTGAGGGCGGTTTCAATTCGTTCTCATTGGGCCCCGAATGCCTCGAGAGATCGTTTCTCGAGCGGGTCCTTCGAGAACAACGAGACGATGTCCCCCGGTTGAATCTCCGTGTCGCCTTTCGGCGTGATGGCGTCGCCTTCCCGTTCGATGCTGACCACGAGCACCTCCTCGGCCAGCAGGCCGTCGCTCACGGCTTCCTCGATGGTCAGACCGGCTATCGGGGCGCCCTCCGAGACGGTGAACTGCTCCGTACCACTTTTGTCTCCATCACGCCAGGGTTACGAGCCCCGGTTCCGGGGTGGCGGAGGGAGATCAGCAGCCCCTCGACCATCGGACCGAGTAATTCACCGGTGATTCGGCCTTGCCAAGCACCCAAGTCTTCGGCCAGACGGGAATGAACGGCCCACGGCCAGACAAATGACGCCCGCAAACCTCCCCCGACGGACCAGACTCGGGGTCGAGCGGTCGCACTCTTTCGTCGAGATCGGGACGGCAATATCGTGTTCGTGGGCGAAGAAATGCGCGTCGGTATCGAGACCGAGGTGCCGTCACACGGGGACCGGAACCCTTTCACGGCGTCCGGCAGCAGTGACGGGTCATGTCCGACCGCCTCTACACGGACTATCCGGAACTCTACGACGCCATCCAGTCGGAGTGGGACTACGAACGCGACGTCGCCTTCGTCGAGGCCGCGCGGGAACGAGACGACGTGGATGGCGACCGCCTCCTCGAGATCGGCTGTGGCACTGGTGAACACACGAAGCGGTTCGTCGAGGCCGGCTACGACGTGACGGCGATCGATCCCGCCGGCGGGATGCTCTCGCTCGCCCGGGAGAAGTGCGGGGACGGCGTTACCGTTCTGGAGTCGGGGCTCCCGGACCCCGGCTTGGAGGGGGCATTCGACGTCGTCGTTGCCATCCGGGGCGTGGTGAACCACCTGCCGCCCGGGGATCTCGCGTCGGCCTTCGAATCGGTCGCGGACCTCCTCGCTGACGGTGGCGTGTTCGTGTTCGACAACTCCCCGCTCCCGCCCGAGGGGAACCACCCGGCCATCGACGTGGGCGAGTTCGAGGACGGCACCTACGCCCGGATCGTCCAGATGAATCCGACGGGAGACGGACGACTCAGTTGGGACGCCGTGATCTTCCGCTCGGACGGCGAGTTCTTCATCGACAGTCGGGAGATGACGCCCTTCGAGGACCTGGCCGTCGCCGAAGAACTCTCCCAGCAGGGATTCCGGTTCGAGACCCACGAGGGCTTCGGCCCCGACGACGCTCGCACCGTCTTCGTGGCCACGCGGTGAAGAATTCGTCACCAACCGGTGGCCGATGTCGCAAGCGAACGCTACTTACGCCCTGCCGACGACGCCTCGGGCATGAAAGCGGCGCTGATCGTCCTCGACGGCTGGGGACTCAACGACGACCCCGGCGACCACCGGGACGCCGTAAGAGCAGCGGAGACGCCGACCTTCGACAGAATCGCCGAGACCGGCGCGGACGGTCGACTTGTCGTGACTGGGCGACGGGTCGGTCTCCCCGAGGGCCAGATGGGCAACAGCGAGGTCGGCCATCTGAACATCGGAGCCGGTCGGGTGGTCAAACAGGAGTACACGCGGATCAACGACGCCATCGCCGACGGCGAACTCGCTGAGAACGAGGCCATCGCCGGGGCCTTCGAGTACGCCGAGGCGCACGACGGCCGGGTGCACTTCATGGGGCTCGTCAGCGACGGGGGCGTCCACTCTGCCCAGGAACACCTCCACGGCCTGCTCGAACTCGCGGCAAACCGGGACATCGAAAGCGTCACACACACGTTCACGGACGGGCGGGACACCCCACCGAAAAGCGGCGCCGAGTGCCTGAACGAACTCGAGTCGGTCGTCGAGGAACACAACACCGGCGACGTCGCCACCGTCACCGGGCGATACTATGCGATGGATCGCGACCAGAACTGGGAGCGCTCCAAGCGGGCGTTCGACGCCATCCTCCACCGCGAGGCGGACCACGAGGCCGCGACGCCGGCCGAGGCCGCCCGACAGAGCTACGAGCGCGGCGACACCGACGAGTTCATCGAGCCGACGTTGATCGAGGGGGGCGAACCCCTCCGGAACGGCGATAGCGTCCTCTTCTTCAACTTCCGAGCGGACCGTGCCCGCCAGCTGGTTCGGATGCTGGGTAACGTCCGGCCGGAGTGGGAGTTCGAGACCGACCCCCCTGAAATTGAACTGGTCACGATGACGGAGTACGACAAGACCTTCGAGTTCCCGGTCGCGTTCCCGCCCCACCAGCCGAAGAACACGATCGGCGATGTGCTGGCGGGGGAGGGACTCACCCAGCTCCGCATCGCCGAGTCCGAGAAGTACGCCCACGTCACCTACTTCCTCAATGGCGGCCGGGAGGTCGAATTCGACGGCGAGATCCGCGAGATCGCCGAGAGCCCGGACGTGCCCACCTATGACGAGCAGCCCGAGATGAGCGCGCCAGAGGTGACCGACACGGCAATCGAGATTATCGACCGCGAGGACCCGGACGTCATGATCCTCAACTACGCGAACCCCGACATGGTCGGCCACACGGGCGACTTCGAGGCCGCGAAGACGGCCGTCGAGGTCGTGGACGCCCAACTCGACCGGCTACTGACGGCGTGCAGCGAGGCCGGCGGACACGTTCTCGTCACCGCCGACCACGGTAACGCCGACGATATGGGTACCCCGGACGACCCGCACACGGCCCACACCCACAACGACGTCCCGGTCGTTTATTTCGCGCCCGATGGCACCGCCGGCGACCGGCGAGTTCGGGACGGTGGATCGCTGTGCGACCTCGCTCCGACGATCGTGTCGCTGATCGGGGTCAAGCAGCCCGAGGAGATGACCGGCGAGTCGCTGCTCGACTGATTCGAAACCGGTCGTGCCAGTCGTGATGGAATCGCGTCGTCAGTTGCGGTGGCTTGCACCGGAGCGGAGCAGTGGTCGGCACCCTCCGGGCTATTCGGCGGCTGATTTTTCCGATTCGAGTTGGGCGAGAGCGGCCGGTTTCTCGTAGCCCAGGTGCGCGATAATCGCAATAATACTCCCTACCCATAATCCAGTTTTGAGGGGGTCACTATCGCTTTTGAACCGTGCGACCACGAAATAGCCGATCAGGAACCCGACCACCCCGTTTATCACTGTATTGATCGTTCGACTCATGGAGTGCCTTTCGAGCGCTTGTGACGAGAATCTGTCGCCGGCCAACACCTCGAAAGCCGTTTGGACCATTCGTTGGCTTTCCGCACAGTCGAGCGATGTGGTTTCGTGGAACTGATCTCGGGAGGGCAACCGGAGCGTCGAACCCCTCTCGATTCATCTCAACACCGCACCCAAGACCTACATCTCACGGTCCAAGATCGGAGGTATGATGGCACCTAGTTGCCGTCGAACGACGGAACAGGGTTGGTAATCCCGTGGCAACCGACGATACCCCCCTCGACCGTCGCACCCTGCTCGCGTCCATCGGATCACTCGCCGGCGCGGGGTCGCTTGCCGGCTGTGCGCTTCTCGAGCGGGGCGAGGACGTGGACACGACGGAACTGGCGGACGATCAGGCCCTCGAACTCGCGGAACGGTTCGCGCCGACGCTGTACTTCGACGAACACGAACGGTGGTTCCCGACCGACCCGCGTCCGTACACGACCGATGAGGACGGCGAAACGGTCGGGGACGGGTTCGCCGCGCTCGACGGCTACACAGACCGGTTCGACGAAGACGAACCGCCGGCTCCGACGATGTTCTACCACGGCGTCGAGTACGACGACTCGCCGCTCGCGGCGGTCCAGTTCTGGTACTACTCGGCCTTCGACCAGTTCACGACGAACTTCCACTGGCACGATTGGGAGGTGCTACACGTCTTCGTCGACACCGAAACCGACGAGCCGCAACTGTACGTCGCCAGTTCCCACTCGGGGCGCGTCCCAAACAACGAGTTCCTCGATCCGGATCCCGAGCAGATCCCGCGAATCCTCTCG
>JBKEGM010000117.1:0-7555 GCA_046710005.1 Natrialbaceae archaeon | reverse complement strand
GATCAACCGAGCGCGACGGGGACCGCCGCCCAGGCGACGAGCCCGGTCGTAACCGCCAGCGTGGCCCAGTCGGCGGCGCGAAACCGGAGTTCCGGGAGCGTCGGGTTCCAGGCAAAACACCGCGCCTGTAACGCGAGGGCGAACCGATCGGCGCTCGTGAACGCGGACACGAGGGTCCTGACGAGCAAAAGGCGGATTCGATCCCTCGCCGATCGTTCAGTTCCCAGGCGGGCAGCCTGGGCACGACGGATGCGAACGATCTCCTCCTGCAGGAGCGGGACGAACCGGAAGACAAACGAGACGCCCATCCCGAGCATCTGCCCCGGACGGCCGGGGACGAACCACTGCAGCGCGGCCCGCGATTCCCGGACCGGCGTCGATCTGATGTACGCCAGCCCCACGAGCACGATCAGCAACACGCGATAGCTCGCCATCGCCGGACCGACGATCGCTGCGGGCTCGATCCAGGGCGGGCCGAACCGAACCGTCTCGAACGTCGGTGCGAAGACGAGAAACACGAGGAAGATCCGCGTCTCCCAGAGTGCAGTGACCGGCGAGAGCCGGGTCATCGCGAGCGCCCCGAGCGTCATCGCCGTCAAGAGGACGAGACCGACGGGCGTCGTGTGGGCGAACGCCGCGACGACGAACCCGGCCTGGAACGCGAGTTTGACCCGGGGATCGAGGCCGTGAACGACCGTCCCGGCAGGTTCGTATCTCAACATTCCGGTCGTCGAACCCCGTACTCGCTCACGTCGTCCAGGGCGTCCTCGACCGGACCGTCGACGACGAGTTCGCCGTCGCTGACGACCAGCAGACGATCGACCAACTCGAGCACGTCTCGGAGGTCGTGGGTCACGATGATCAGGCTCGTTCCCGTCTCGCGGAGGCGTCGCAACCGTTCCATGACCGACCGCCGCGCGGGGGCGTCCAGTCCGGTGAACGGCTCGTCGAGGACCAGGTGGTCGGGCTCCATGGCCAGCGCACCCGCGATGGCAACCCGCTCGCGTTCACCGCCCGAAAGCTGGTCGACCCGGTCGTCCTCGTGGTCCGTCAGGTTCACGGCCGCCAGCGCGTCCTCGACCCGGCGGTCGATCTCCTCGCGTTCGAGGCCCAGGTTCTCGGGCCCGAAGGCGACGTCGCCCCCGACGGTCGCGGCGACGAACTGGTTGCGCGGGTCCTGGAAGACCATGCCGACCGTGGTCCTGGCGGCGACGAGGTCCTCGCTCACGGGAGTGCCGTTCACTTCGACCGTTCCCTCGTCCGGTTCGAGCAGGCCGTTGAAGTGCTGGACCAGGGTCGTCTTGCCCGCGCCGTTCGGGCCGGCGACGACGACGCTCTCGCCGTCGTCGACGGTCAGGGAGATACCGTCGACCGCCGAAACCTGTCCCCGTCGATGGGTGAGGTCCCGCGTCTCGATCATCACCGAGTGCCCGACGCGAGGACGCGCTGCAGTTCACCGACACGGACGATGGCGATTGCCGCCGCGATCTTGAGCACCTCGCCGGGGATGAACACGAGCGCTCCTTCCACGACCGCCTTCTCGACCGAGAGGTCGAGCACCAGGAGCATCCCGGTCACGCCCATCGCGTAGATGACGACCGTCGCGAAGGCCAGGGCCACCGCGGTCCTGACCACGGAGACGTCAGAGACGGTGTCCGACCTGCGTCGCCCGTGCACGATCAGTCCGATGAGCAAGGCCGCGATCGGGTAGGACCAGAGATAACCGCCGGTGTACCCGAAAAGCGTTCCGAGTCCGGCACCGCCGCCCGCGAATACTGGTGCCCCGACGGCCCCGGCCGCGAGGTAGAGAACGAGCGATCCGGCACCCCACCACGGTCCGAGCAGGAGTCCCGCGAGGAACACGCCGAGCACTTGCAGGGACACCGGCGCCGGTGACAGCGGAATCGGGATCGATCCGACGACGGCGAACGCGCTGATCAGGGCCGCCATAATCGCTGCTTGCGCAAGTTTCAGCGTCGTGTCGTCGCCGACCAATTCGACATCTTCTGTTTCCACGCTCATGGTCGAGATATTCTCGTAAACTTGTTTTAATTCTCCGGTTTACGCCCGTAAATCCGCGTTCGCCAACAGGTTTGCAGGGTGAGTCCTGATTGATTGGGACTCACACATGAATACGGCAATCAGGCTTATTTTGACGCGACCGAATAATTGCACGATTGGGCGAGATACGGATGAATTCCCCCGGGCGGCCGATCCAAGTGGTCTACGTGGCTGGCGGCACGAGAAAGGCGGACGACACCGCCCGCTTTCTCGAACAGGCGGAGGACCAGCTTGGCGTCGGTGTTTCGACGCCAGTGGAGGGGATCGATCGGGTCCGAGAGGAAACCGTCGATTGCGTTTTGGCTGACTACGATTTGCCCGATACTGATGGTATCGAGTTCCTGCGACGTGTTCGGGAGACGGACGACGGGATACCGTCTTTTCTGCTGGTGCGCGATGCCGACGAGGGCGTCCTCAGAACGGCCCTCAACAACGGTTCGACCGACTGTTTCCGGCTGGTCTCGGAGCAACCCCGCACCGACCTTCTCGCGAATCGCATCGTCAACGCTGTCGCGGCGTCCCGGACCAGCGCCGAACTCGACGCCCGGAAAGACCAACTAGACGGATTTCGAAACCAGTCGCTCGTGGGCACGTTTCTTCTCCAGGACGGGGCCGTCCGCTGGGTCAATCAAACGCTGGCAGATCTCACTGGGTATGCCCCCTCCGACCTGGAGGGCGCGTCTCCGCTCGCGCTGATTGCTCCCGAGAATCGCGACCGGGCGAAGGCGGTCATGGATCGCTGGCGAACGGGGGAGATGGACGACCCGGTTACCCTCACCGGGATCCAGCGCGACGGCGTCCGAATCGACCTCGCTCTGCACGGTACCAGGACGACCGACGGAGGCGTCCCAGCCATGGTTGGCGTCGCCAGCGACCTTACCCAGCGGGAGGCGCTGGAACGTGAGGTCCGCCGGTTCCGACACGCAGTCGAAAGTGCAGGGCATGCGATCTATATCACCGACGTCGATGGGACGATCGAGTATGCCAATCCGGCGTTCGAGGAAATCACCGGCTATCCAGTTGTTGAAGCCGTCGGTCGGGATCCGAAAATCCTCAAATCGGGCGAGATGGGTCCCGAGTACTACGAACAACTGTACGAAACGTTGTTTTCCGGGGCGGTCTGGGAGGAAGAGATCGTCAACGAGCGGCGATCCGGTGACCGCTACACTGCCCACCAGACTATCGCCCCAGTCACGGTCGAGGACGAAATCACGGCCTTTGTCGCTATCCAGACCGACATCACGGAGCGAAAGGAGCGAGAACGCGCCCTGGAACGACAGAACGAACGGCTCGAGGAGTTCGCCAGCATGGTGTCCCACGATTTGCGCAATCCCCTCTCCGTTGCGATAGCCACCCTCGAGAACGTTCGGGAAAACTGCGATGCAGATGATCTCGACGTGCTCGATGAGTCGCTCGACCGAATGGGGACGCTCATCGACGACGTCTTGACGATGGCTCGGGAGGGCCAGGTGGTGACGCCCAAAGAACTGGAACCGATCTCGCTCGATCGGGTCGCCACGAGCTGTTCCGAGATCTTCCGGGGAAACGACGCCATGGTCGAGGTGGCCTCGCAAGTAACCGTCCGTGCCGACGAAGGCCGGCTGCGGCAGGTCTTCGAGAACCTCTACCGGAATTCGATCGAGCACGCCGGAGACGACGTCACGGTGAGGGTCGGCACCCTGGAGGACGGGTTCTACGTCGAGGATGATGGCCAGGGTATTCCACCGGAGCAGCGGGAACAGATCTTCCAATCCGGCCATTCGACGACCGACGATGGGACCGGGTTCGGCCTGGCAATCGTCGCCGAAATCGTCGAGGCACACGGGTGGGACATCGCGGTGACGGAGGGCACTGATGGGGGCGCCCGGTTCGAAATCACCGGGACCGGGGCGGTCGACTGAAGCCCGCCACCCGAACCGATGACACTAAATCCGCCCGATCCAAGACACAGCTATCGTGAGTGACGATTCGTATCGCAGGCGGCAGTTCCTCCAGGCGGCGGCGATCACTGGTGGCGCGACGGTCGGGACGGCCTCGATTTCGGGCTGTCTGGGCCTGGGGCTGTTCGGTCCCTCGCTGCCCGATTGCGAGGGCGATCAGATCACCGACGTTTCGCTCCCGACGAAGGGACAGTCCGACGCGCCAGTCACCGTTGACGTGTACTCCGACTACGGCTGCGGACACTGTGCCGAATGGGCGGTCGAGGCCGCACCGGAATTGGGTGACGAGATCGAGGCGGGCCGGATCCAGTACGTCCATCACGACTTCGTCCTCTCGGAAGGGTCCTTCAGGGTGGCTAATGCCGGCTGGGCGGTCCACTATTACGATGGCACCGAGGCGTTCTGGTCGTTCAACCGGCTCGCCTTCCAGAACCAAGGGTCGTTGAGCACGGACACCCTTGTGGATCTGGCCGAGAGGGCCGGCGCCTCACCGCAGCGGGTTCGGACCGCCGCCAACGAACTCCCGTTCTGCCGAGCGATCAAGGATGACCGGCAGGCGGCCAGCGACCGGGGCGTTTCGGCGACTCCGACGGTGTTTGTCGATGACGAGAAGCTCGTCGGCCCCTCGATCGACGATGTCGAATCCGCGATCGCGACGCGGGTCTGAACCGTCGGTCCGGTTTCGTCGCGGAAGACGAGATAAGAAGGCTTATTCGCCGGGCTATCGGACCGTCGCCCATGGTCGACTTCGAGGTACCGGACGTAGACTACACCCGGTACACCAATCGCCAGCTCATGACCATTCCGGTCGTGGTCCTGGCGATCGCGTTAGTTGTGCTGTCCGGGTGGTACGTGGTGACGGGTGCGCCGGTGAACCAGGGCATCGACTTCACTGGCGGGACGGAAATGACCGTGCAAACTGACACGCCGCGCGAGGACATCGAGTCCCAATTCGATCCCGCGCCGACGTCGATACAGTCGGTGACCAACCAGGACAACCGATACATCCTCACGTTCAAAGCTAGTTCAGAGAGCGATCAGGACTTCAGTACCCAGGCGAGAGAAAATCTCCAGCCAGACGATGGGCAAGACGTGGTGCTCTCCTCTCAGACAGTGTCGGCCAACTTCGGCGGGAGCACGCAACGGACTGCGCTGTTCGGCGTCGGCCTCGCGTTCTTGGGGATGACGATCCTCGCGTTCCTGCTCTTCCGGACGTTTATTCCGGGTCTCGGGATCGTTCTCTCGGCGTTTAGCGACATGGTCGTCCCGCTGGCGCTGATGAACGTCTTCGGTATCAATCTCTCCCTGGGGACCGTGGCAGCGCTGTTGATGCTTATCGGTTACTCCGTCGACTCGGACATCCTGCTGACCAACCATATTCTCCGTCGATCCGGTGGGTTTTACGAGAGTACCTACCAGGCGATGCGCACCGGTGTGACGATGACGCTAACGTCGCTGTCGGCGATGGCCGTGATGGCGATCGTGGCTTTCATCTTCCGGATCGACCTGTTGGCCTCGATCGGGCTGGTGCTCGTGTTCGGACTGGCGACCGACCTGATGAATACCTACATGTTCAACGTCAGCCTGCTTCGGTGGTACAAGATCGGAGGGGTCGAGGCATGAGCGTGCTCGATGACCTCCGAGAGAACTGGCAGATCGTCCTGCTCGTCCTCCTGCTGGTCGTCAGCGCTGTCGCGCTGTTCGTTCCCAGCGTCGTTGGTGGAAATGCTGAGGGTCCCACGAACCTTCAATACGGTCTCGAACTCGATGGGGGGTCCCGCATCCGCGTGCCGGTCGTCGGGATGAGGACCACCCTTTCCCCCACCGAGTTCGGTAACGAGACGACACCGAGAACGGTGGGGGCCAGTATTAGTTCAGAATTGGGGGTGGCTCGCGAGGACGTCAGGATCCTCACGCCCTCTCGGGAGGACGAAAGACAAAACTACGTGATCGAAGTCTTTGCCGACGAGGATCACGCGAACGTAACGGCCGAGGAGTTCGCTGCTGCCGTCCGTGCGTCCGGGATTAGCGACGAGTCAGCAGTGGCGGTCGAAGATGGCGTTTCGGATAAAACTCGCAGTGAAATGGTGACCACCATCCGGACGAAGATCAGCGAGGCCGGGTTTGCCGGCCGAACCGTTCAGCAGGCGACGACGGCCGACGGCAATCACTTCATCGTCGTCGCGGTACCGGACAAGGAACCCCAGGAAGTCAAGGACCTGATCAGTTCCCGTGGTCAAGTCACGGTAGACGCGTTTTACCGCAACGAGAGTGGGGACTACGTGCAACAAACGGTCCTGGAAAAATCGGATCTGAAAACGATCGGTTCGGCGCAGAAAAACGAACGCCAGGGCTACTGGTTCACGCCGCTTACCCTCACGGAGGACGCCGCTGGGGATTTCGCCGAGAACATGGAAACGGGCGGCTTCCAGGATGGGTCCTCCTGTGACTACAACAACGCGAATCCCGAGGAATCGCAAGGTGCCTGTCTGCTCGTCGTGGTCGACGGTGGGGTCCAGAGTAGCCACGGGGTGGCGCCGGATCTCGGCACGTCGTTCCAGGGTGGTGCCGATAGCAAATTCGTGAACGATCCGACGTTCCAGATCCGGGCACAGAATTTCAGCCAGGCCGATAGTTACCGGGTTAACCTCCAGGCGGGGTCCCTCAGGGCGCCGCTTGACTTCACGGAGGAGTCGACGTTCCAGATCCGACCGGCGCTCGCCCAGGACTTCAAGCGGAACTCGTTCATCACGGGCATCATTGCAGTCCTGGCGGTCAGCCTCGTCGTGTTCATCCGATACAACGACGTCCGGGTCGCGGCACCAATGATCGTGACTGCGCTCTCGGAGGTCATCCTCCTGCTCGGAATGGCAGCGTCGGTCCAACTCCAACTCGACCTCTCGCACATCGCCGGGTTCATCGCCGTCGTCGGGACCGGCGCTGACGACCTCATCATTATCGCCGACGAGGTGCTCTCGGAAGGCGAGGTGAGTTCCACCCGCGTCTTCCAGAGTCGCTTCCGGAAGGCGTTCTGGGTCATCGGTGCGGCCGCCATCACCACCATCGTCGCGATGAGTCCGCTGGCCGTTCTCAGTCTGGGCGACCTCCAAGGGTTCGCCATCATCACGATCCTCGGCGTCCTCATCGGGGTGCTCATCACCCGACCCGCCTACGGGAACATCCTCCGGACGCTGACGACGGAACGGTAGGTCGGATCGGGCCTCTGGCCCAGTCGATTTGGGTCGATCGATTTCAGCGATTCTTCGATGACGAACGGGTTTCGCCCGTTGGACGGCATCGATCGCCTGTCAGCCACGTGCAACGAACCGGGAGCCCGACCCGCGGAAACTGGTTGACTTTTCGGGGCCACTTCACTCGGGAGTGTACTCGGACCGAGCCTGGGCCTGGAGTTCGCGTTCGTCCTCGCTCTCGATCGTCAGGTCCGGGACTGATACGGGTTGTCCCTCCTCGTCGATCGCGACGAACGTGAAACACGAGGCCGTGGTTCGTTCGACTGCGCCCGTCCGGGGATCTTCCCGGCTGGCGCGGACCCT